>QOQI01000012.1 GCA_003332035.1 Paracoccaceae bacterium | reverse complement strand
GTGGTGGACATAATATTGATCCAGCCATAGTTGAAGAAGCTCTCCTTGGGCATGAGGCAGTAGCCTTTGCTGGTGCTATTGGTCAACCTGATCAACACTCTGGCGAGTTACCTTGTGTTTACGTAGAATTAGTTGGTGGGGCAAAAGTAACACCTCAAGAGTTAGATGAATTCTGTAAAGAACATGTTAAAGAACCTGGTGCTTTACCAAAACACGTAGAAATTTTGGAGGAGCTACCCAAAACGGCTGTTGGAAAGGTGTTTAAACCAGATCTTCGAAAAAGGGCCATTATGCGAGTATTTTCAGAAACTTTGGAAAGCTCAAATGTAAATGCGTCGATTACTTCTGTAGATGATGACAAAAAACGTGGTTTAGTTGCAAATATTTCTTCGAATGAAGACGATGATACTATTAATCAAGCTTTGGGTGGTTTTACTGTTCTGTGGCAACGTGCAAGTAATTAATCTATCTAATTTAATATATTTAGGCTTTTTTGGGTTTTGAGTGTCTGAATATGGACTTCAAGAAAAATGTCCTAATAATTGGCTCTGGCCCTAATGCTGTGAAAGCTGCTGATTTAGAGACAGCTTATGATGCAATAGTTGTAATTAACAACGCCTGGCGAGTACGACCCGACTGGACTCATCTAATTTATCCTTTCGATTTTCCAAAAGAAAGGTGGCCGCAAGATATCAAGTTGTCACAAAGCGCAATAACAGAAAAAGAATTTGTGCCAATACAAAACCAATATGGTGGTTTTATCTATGCTGGAGCGACTATGGCATTTACCGCAGGGTATTGGGCTCTTGGAGCTTTAAGACCAAGCCATATTTCATTTATTGGATGTGATATGCATTATCCTAAGACAGGAAAAACGCATTTTTATGGTAAAGGAACTCCTGATCCTCTCAGGGATGATATATCTTTGATGAGCCTAAAGGCTAAATCAAATCGATTTTTACATATTTCTCAAAAACAGAATTGCCTTGTTGGAAACCTTTCTAATGGTCCAAGTGAATTAACGTTTCCCCGTATAACACCTGGGCATTCTTGGCCTAAAACCCCTAGCTTGAAAGAAGATTTAATTTCCGATGCTCTAAAGCGAGAAAAGGAGCTAAGTTATTTCGATATTACAGGTAGATACTGGCAAAATTTAGATCGGTATGACAGCAAGGAAATTAAAAAACTTGATGATTTATGGGAAAAAATAATATGAAATTAATCAGTTTTTAAAGGTGGGGCTCCCCCTGAGAAGGAATTTCCATCTGAATAGTCGCATGGGTCATCTTGCATCATTAGATGCAAGTCAGGACCCTTGTAAGCATTCTCTTCTGCTAATTTCTCATTTACTTCAATGCCCAAGCCAGCTTCGTCTGAAACTTGAATATAACCATCTTCAACTTTAATTTTTCCATTAATTAAAGATTTGTGAAAGGGTGTTTCAATTGTTTCTGCAATCAATAAATTTGGTATTGATGCAGCTAATTGAAGATTGGCTGCCCACTCAATAGGTCCAGCGTATAAATGAGGCGCTACTTGCGCATTGAAAACTTCAGCTATCGCTGCGGCTTTCTTCATTTCCCAAATACCACCAGCCCGCCCGAGGGCTGGTTGGATTATAGAGGCCCCCCCAGATTTGAGAACTTCAGCAAACTCCATTTTTGTTGTAAATCGCTCTCCAGTTGCAATAGGGATACTTAGCGCACTTTGTACCTTGCTAAATTCTGATAAATTATCTGGTGGAATTGGTTCTTCAAACCACATCGGCGAGTACGGCTCTATCGCTTTTCCTAATCTTATAGCTCCTGCGGTGGTAAATTGGCCATGTGTTCCAAATAAAATATCTGCTTTATCCCCGACTGCTTCTCTAATTGCTTGGCAAAAATCTATAGACAGTTTGATGTCACTCATGGCGGGCATATGGCCTCCACGCATAGTGTAAGGACCTGCAGGGTCAAACTTTACTGCTGTAAAACCTCGAGAAACGAGATCAATCGCAGACTCTGCAGCCATTCCTGGCGATGTCCAAAAATCATTTAAGTCATGATGTTCTAATGGATAAAGATAAGAATAGGCACGCACGCGGTCATTTATTTTTCCACCAAGTAACTGCCAGGTTGGGCAATCAAAGTATTTCCCTAAAATATCCCAGCATGCAATTTCTAATCCAGAAAATGCGCCCATTACAGTTAGGTCAGGCCTTTGTGTAAAGCCAGATGAATAGGTTCTTCTAAACATCTTTTCAAAATTGGAAGGGCTTTCGTCCAGAAAGTATCGCTCAAAAATATCCTTGATTACTACTTCCATTGCCTCTGGACCAATAGATGAAGCGTAGCATTCACCCCATCCAACAATTCCATTATCAGTCGTGAGTTTGACGAAAATCCAATATCGCCCCCCCCAACCAGGTGCAGGTGGACGGGTTACGATTATTTTTAAGTCTTTTAGTTTCATTTTATGTGCTATTTCCCAGTATCAAAAACGATCACATTTCTTTTGGCTGATCCTAATTTAGTGTCAGCTATAGCCTCGTTGATTTGCTCAAGGCTCCATGTTTTTGAAACCAACTCGTCCAGCTTGATGCGACCTTGATTGTATAGATCAACCATCCAGGGTATATCGCGTTTTATCACAACATCACCCATTTTAGAGCCGATCATTCCCTGCGAAACTGAGGCCATCATAACGGGTTCATAAGTTGATTTTTCTCCAGATTTTGGCATTCCAACCATAACTACTTTTCCACCGTAACCGAGATATCTAGGCGCAACGTCATACACTGCGCTATTTCCAACAGTAACGAAAACTACATCAGCTCCACCACCAATTAAAGATTTAGCTATGCGCCAAGGAGATTTTTCAGTTGCTAATACACAGTCGGTTGCTCCAAATTCCCTAGCTACTACCAATTTATCTTTGTTGGTATCAACGGCTATAATTCGTCTAGCACCAGCTATTCTGGCTCCCTGAATAGCATTTAGCCCGACCCCGCCCGCGCCAATAACTACGGCGTCTTGACCTGGTCGTAACTTGGCTGCATTCACTACTGCCCCAATGCCAGTGATCACACCACATGCGAGAAGTGAGGCTGTTTCAAAGTTCAAATCGTAATTTAATTTTACGACTTGGCTTTGATCGACTACTACTTTTTCAGCGAAGGCGCCGCAATTCATAACTTGTTGAATAGTATTACCTTTTGAGCTTAAAATGGGAGGCACAGCTGTATTACTAGCTTCGCATATTGTTGGATTTCCCTCTAAGCAGTTGTTACAATTTCCACATGATTTTATGAGAGTGACGACTACTCGATCACCGATTACAAAGCCTTTAACCGTATCTCCAATCTTGCTTATAAAACCAGCGGCTTCATGGCCGTAGACTGCTGGCAAATCTCCTCCCCAGTCACCGTCTGCAAATGATATATCAGAATGGCATATAGCAACTGCACCTAATGTCACCTCTACTTCACCAGTTATCGGCTCTCTCAAGTCGATTGTTTCAATTTTCAAAGGAGCTCCAAACTCGTGGCAAACAGCAGCTTTTATTTTTACCATTTTACTATCCTTTTTGAAGCAATCGTTTTTTCAAGTTAATTACATTCAATTCCATCACGTCAATTCTTAAAACTTTTGACTTGCAAATTTTTTGGGGCCCAAAATAAAAAAACTGAAACACAGATGGTTAATAAAATAGCTGAAGCTATAAAAGGTGCCCCTGGAAAGTAAATTTCTGAGCTTTGATTAGAGAATTGGGCTAATATCCAAGTCATAGATAGTGGGGTAATAATCATCGATAAAGCCGTTAGCGAAGATATTACACCTTGAAGGCTTCCTTGGTTTCTTTCATCAACCTGGTCTGACATTAAAGCGGTCAGCGCTGGTTGTCCTATTACGCCGAGCGAAGCTAAGGGTGTCAAGGCTATAAGAAACCAACCGTTTGTTATAATAGCAATTAAAACCATCGCAACTATTTCTGTACCAAAACCTAACAATACTGTATTATATCGCCCAATCAGATTAATTGTAGGTTGGACTAATACGCCTTGAATAAAGGCAAAACACAAACCGTATACTGTAAGTGACAATCCAATCATGCCAGGTGACCAAGAAAAACGCTCCGCAGTAAAATATGGCCAAATTGCTGCGTAAACAGCTGTACTTATAGAATAAAGTAAGAACACTAATAAGAAAACTTTTAAACTATCAAATTTTGTAATGACCTTGAAGGTATTAAAAGGATTTATGTTTCTTAATAAAAACTGTTTTACATTTTTATTTTTCAAACTTTCTGGAAGGAAAAAATAACATGCTGCTGCGTTTAAAGCTGAAACAATAGCCGCAGCAAAAAATGGAATTCTTGGGCCGATTTCACCCAATAAACCTCCTATAATAGGCCCTAGAACAAAACCAATACCAAATCCAGCTCCTATGTAGCCAAAACGAGCAGCCTTTTGCTCCGAGCTCGAAATGTCTGCTACATATGCGGCGGCGGTTGAATGTGTTGAAGCGGTTATGCCCCCTAGAACCCTTCCAAAGAGTAACATCCAAACACTGGTCGCTAACCCCATTATAATATAATCAAAGGCCATAAAGATTAGCGAAACTAAAATTACTGGTCGCCGACCAAATGTATCAGATAGACTTCCTAGAATAGGTCCACAAATAAATTGCATAACAGCAAATATGCTTGCCAATATCCCTCCCCAAACAGCTGCCTCAGCTACTGTTTTTCCAGGAAGAACGTCGGTCATTAAGCTTGGCAAGACTGGTATCATTATACCTATGCCAACTGAATCAAGAATGACTGTAAAAATTATAATTTTTATTGGGAGATTTGTCTTATTCATAATGGATTTTTGATGCTATCTTCTCAAGTACCAGCGCTAATTCTGCCGGCTTTGAAAAAAATGGGGAATGCCCTGAATTTATCTCATATGTATTTTCGTTTGGTATCTTTTTAGATAACTCTTTTTGCAGAGCTAATGGGATTGTACGGTCATCAAGACAGTGTACATAAGATTTGGGAGTTTTTTCAAAGTTTGATCCCAACCTAATTGATGTGAGTTGGGGTTTGATGGCTTGTACACATAAGTTCTCGGCTGCCAATTTCACATCCTTTGTCGAACAGTCGTGATAAAAAATATCTTTCTGATATTTTTGAGGAATGTAAAAGCCAAGACCATCTTCCGTTTTTTTAATAACTGATAAGAGCGGAAAATTATCCACTTTGTTTCGCAACTCTACTAGGCTTTTTCCGTCCTCAGGAACAAATGCTGTGAGATAAACTAAATGTTTAATAAAAGATGGGTCTGTCTCAGCGGCCAAACTAATAGGGTAACCGCCCATTGAATGGCCTAATACAATAGTTGGACTCTGAAGTGATTTTCGTATTGCAGAGCTATATCTTTCGAGAGTTATTTTTCTTATTGGGAGTTTGTTCCTTCCATGTCCAGGTAGATCGATCGCATCTGCGACATGGCCTCTATTTCGAAGCTCATTGGCTAGTTTTTCAAAACACCAGGCGCCGTGACCTGATCCGTGGACTAACAAGAACTTAGACATGTCCAAATTCTTTCATGAAATCTGATAAAACTGTTGCATATTCTTTTGGTGCTTCGACACATGAAATATGTCCTGCTCCCTTAATTAGGTTGAATTTTGATCCTGGTATAAGATCACAAGTTTCGCGCACTAAATCTGGTGGCGTTGAACGATCCTCTGAGCCTGCTATTGCGATTGTTGGTAAACGTAAGCTGGAAGTAGGAGTGTAAAAATCCGTTCCAGAAATAGCGTATGAACAGCCGGAATAACCTTCCTCAGGCTGTCTTTCAAACATATTTGCATATATTCGTACCTTGGAACTTTCGAAAAACTTGTTACTGAACCAACGTTTCATAGTTTCTGTCGTCAAAACTTTCATGCCAGATGACTCAACAGTAGAAATACGGTCTTCCCAAATTTGCCGGTTACCTATCTTTACCGCAGTATTTGAGAGTACCATTGCTTTTACTAGGTCAAGCCTTTTTACTGCTAATCCTTGTGCAATCATTCCACCGATAGACAGACCAATGAATAACGAATTCTTTAATTTTAAAGCATCCATCAATGCCTCAATGTCTCTTACAAGACTGCCCATAGAGTAAGGTGATTTTGGACAATCAGACAGTCCGTGTCCTCGTGTGTCATATCGAAGTATTCTGACATTTTTGGGTAAATATGATATAACTTCGTCCCAAATACGCAGGTCGGTCCCTAGTGAATTTGAAAACACTAAGGCGGGACCATTCTCAGGTCCTTCAAGTTTATAGTGAATGTTGACCCCGTTCACCTCGATTACGGTGTTCATTTTTTTCCTCAAATTCAAATTTCTGGTTCTAAATCAGTTCTATTGCTTTTCTGAAAATATCTGGATCAATATTTCCACCAGATACGACAGCAATTACAGTTTCGTTATTGTAACTCTTTGTATGAAAAAGTGCAGCAGCTAGTGCAACTGCTCCTCCGGGCTCTACAACAATACGCAATCTTGTAAAGGCTAAAGCTATTGCTTTCATTACTTCTTCGTCCGTGACTACAATACCCTCACCGCAGTATTTTTTCATTAATGGAAAAGTTAATTCGCCGGGTGTTGGTGTTATGATTGCATCACAAAGGCCTCCGCTCATTTTTTCGTTTGTTTGCCGTTCTCCACTTTTCAACGAGCGAACTACGTCATCAAATCCTTCTGGCTCAACAGGCCTTGTCACAAAATTTGGCATCAATTTAGACAACGCTACCGCAATTCCTGAGGTGAGGCCCCCGCCACCACAGCAAACTAATACATCAGCTTTTTCAATTCCATTTTCATCAGCTTGGCTTGCAATTTCTAGTCCAATAGTACCTTGGCCAGCGATAACGTCAGTATGATCATATGGAGGAATAAGCGATAATAACCGTTCTTCCGAAATTCTTTCTCCTATTTTTTCCCTACTTTCACTTAATCGATCATAAAGGATAACTTCTGCGCCTAAGTCTCTGGTATTATTTATTTTTATCTCTGGAGCATCTTCTGGCATTATAATGGTTGCATGAATTTCATGAATTTTTGCGGCTAAAGCTACCCCTTGTGCGTGATTGCCGGAAGAATAGGCAATTACACCTTTCTTGCGCTTTTCAACTGGGATAGAAGATATTGCAGAGAATGCACCTCTGAATTTGAAGCTTCCAGTATGCTGTAAACATTCTGCTTTTATGAAAATTTTTCTATCTGCTATTTCATCCAAAAAAGGAGAATTTAAAAGGGGAGTAATCCTTTTCTTATTATTTAGACGCCTATCAGCTTCAAAGATTTCATCAATTTGCATATTTAATTTTCTCTAACTTGCATAAACACATGCTATGAGCATGATGATTATTTTTGAGGCTATTGCAATGGCATTGTAGATTTGTGGTTGGTCTTTAATCGAAGGTGAAATTAATTAGAAAAAACTGGGTATCGACTTTAGGTCTCCTACGATATGCGTGGGTTTATGCGGTAATCGGTCAATTGGATCTTGTAACCTATTCACCCAAGCAGTTTCAAAACCAAAACCTGCTGCACCAGCAATATCCCAACCATTTGATGATACGAATAAAACCTCTGATTTCGAGCATCCAATTACGTTTTCTACTTGCATATATACGCGTGCATTAGGTTTAAAAATTTTAACTGTTTCAACGGATATTATCTCATCAATGACTTCATAAAGATTAGAGGATCTTACGGCGCCACTTAACATTTCAAGGGATCCATTAGATAGTATAGCTGTTTGTATACCATTTTTTTTCAATTCTTTTAGCATTTGGGAAACCTCGGAGTACGGCTGCAGTTCCCAGTAAAGCGCCAATAATCTTTCTTTTAATGCCAAATCATTATGTAATTTATGAGCTTCAAGAGCATAGTCTAAGCTGTTTTGTGTTATCGACCAAAAATCAATATATGAATCAGTCATCGATCTTAGCCAAGTGTATTGTAGTTGTTTCATTCTCCATGTATTTGAAACTTCAGGCCAGACTTTTTTAAATAGTTCTCGATTTGGCTCGTTTGCCGCTATTCTCGCAGCAGCGTTTACATCAAAAAGTGTTCCATAAGCATCAAAGACACATGTGTTAAGCACCATATAAAAATTCTCCAAAAAATACTTAAGAGTTACAACAAATTGCTACAAATTAAATTTCCAATAAAACGGCACCTTTTCTGCCTTTAGTCAAAGTCCTATCATGTGCTTTATCGCAGTCCTCAAGCTTAAAGATACTATCTATCTTAGGTTTTAAAGCTTTTTGTTCGTAGGCGGAGTGAAGATAATTTATAGCTATTTTTCTCTCTTTGACTGGTAAAATATAAATCAAAAATATATCTATTTTGATTGCTTTGAACAAATATGGACCGAAAGGTATGATAGGGTTCATCTCTTTTGCGGAGCCAAAAACGGCAATTGTTCCGTTAGGTTTAAGAACATTGTGAATCCAATTTAAATTTAAACCAAATTCTACTTCTATTACACGATCAACTCCGTCTGGTACAACTTCGTTGATTTGTGAAACAAGTTTATCGCTTGAATAATCAAAAAAGTAGTCAGCCCCAAAATTAAGAATAGGTTCAGCACTGCTTTTTGAGCCTGTTGCAATAACTTTTGCTCCGCCCCACTTTGCTAATTGAATAGCTAGGTGACCAACTGCTCCACCTCCACCAGAAATAAGTAAAGTTTTTCCAATTACTTCACCTGTTCCAAATATGCCATGCGCCGCGGTGAGACCGGGAATACCCATCGTTGCCCCTTCTTGAAATGTCATTTTACTTGGCATTTCAACTATATTTTCTACAGCTATTGTAATATATTCAGCAGCAGTTCCGAATGGTCGCTTCCATTGGCCATTTCTTAACCAAACACGTTTGCCAATTAAAGATTTATCAAGATTTGAACCCACTTCCTCAATCACACCTGATCCATCTGAATTTGGTACAACTAAGCTATATTCAGGTCTTGTTACGCCCGGCCTATTTCCTGCTCTTGCTTTTGCATCTGAAGGATTCACTCCTGAATATTTTAATTTTACTACGACTTCTTCTTGCCGAGGTTTCTGTAATTCGATTTCCTGAACTTTTAGAACTTCAGTTGCAGAGCCGAATTTTTCGTAACTAATTACTTTCAATAATCATTTCCGACGTAGGCGGATAATTACATCAACGGAAGCAATTTCGGCACCTTTTGGCGCGTTTGGTAGTTCAGATATTTTTAATTGATCAGCAGGGGCATCTGTTAGCTTCTGATCTTCTTCCCAGTAAAAATGCGGATGATCATTTGTTCTAGTGTCAAAATAGCTTTTAGATCCATCAACGGTAATTTCTTGTACAAGGCCGGCATCACAAAAAGTATGTAAAGTATTATAAACTGTCGCTAGTGAAACTTTGTCAGCGCGTTTATTTACCTGTTCGAAAAGACTTTCGGCCGTAACGTGTCGGTGCTTCCCGTCACCAACCAAGATTTCAGCTAGCACCAAACGCTGCCTTGTTGGACGCAGGTTTGAGCCTAAAAGCCACTTGGTTGCTCTCTGAGTGGATGTCATATTTTGACTTCTTTCTTTTTCTCTCAAGATAATATTAAATCAAAACTGTTTAAAAGTTCAACGCTTTTTACATTCTCAATTTCATCTTTTTTTTGTAAGGCTTGCAAGCTAGTCTTTTGGGATGATACATAACTTTAAATAAAAAGAAACACAGAGCAGGAGAGAAGTCCCACAATGGCAGAATACCCATCAAGTTTTAGTCGCGAAGATCTTCTTAAATGTGCCAAAGGTGAATTGTTTGGTCCAGGTAATGCTCAGCTTCCGGAACCTCCTATGCTTATGATGGATAGAGTCACTGATATTAGCTCGGATGGCGGTGAAAATGGCAAAGGTCATGTGATAGCCGAGTATGATATCAACCCTGACCTTTGGTTTTTCACTTGTCACTTTCCTGGCAACCCGATAATGCCCGGTTGCCTTGGATTAGATGGCCTTTGGCAATTAACGGGTTTCAACCTGGGTTGGCGAGGTTGGCAGGGACGTGGGTACGCTTTGGGGGTTGGCGAAGTGAAACTAACAGGGATGGTTAGACCAGACCGAAAGATTTTAAAATATAATGTTGATTTTACAAAAGCCGTTCAAACAAGAAGGCTGACAATGGGTGTTGCGGATGGAACGGTTGAGGCTGATGGTGAGCTGATTTATCAAGTAAAAGACATGAAAGTTGCTTTATCGTCCAGCTAGGATTTCCATATCCTTTCTGTAAGTTTTTAATCTGACGCTGGTGGTTTCCAGCTTATAAAGGAGAAGACTATGCGCCGAGTGGTGATAACCGGATTAGGAATAGTCTCGTCTATAGGTAACAATTCAAAAGAGGTCCTCAGTAGTTTAAGGGCTGGTCGGTCGGGAATTACTTCTAATGCAGATATGATTGAGCACGGTTTTAGAAGCCAGGTAGCAGGCGATATAAAGTTAGATGTCACAGATTTCGTGGACAAACGGACTTTACGATTTATGGGCCCTGGCGCTGCCTACGCACACATTGCGATGGAGCAAGCTATCAAAGATGCTGGTTTAGAGGAGAACGAAATTTCAAACTTTAGAACTGGCTTGATTGCTGGATCAGGCGGGCCTTCAACTTCAGCAATGTTGGCCGCACATCAAGTTGTTTTAAAATCTGGTGCTCCAAAGCGCATTGGGCCATTCGCTGTACCAAAATGTATGTCATCTACAATCTCAGCAAATCTATCGACTGCTTTTAAGATAAAGGGTTTAAACTATTCCATAACATCAGCATGCTCTACTTCACTTCACTGTATTGGAAATGCAGCAGATCAAATTATGATGGGAAAGCAAGATGTTATGTTTGCTGGTGGTGGAGAAGAGCTGGATTGGACTTTGTCTTGTCTTTTTGACGCGATGGGTGCGATGTCATCAAAGTACAATGATACGCCTGAAAAAGCATCTCGAGCATTTGACGTTGATAGAGATGGATTTGTTATAGGCGGTGGCGGAGCTATCCTAGTGTTAGAAAATCTAGACCATGCAATGGCTCGTGGAGCAAAGATTTATGCTGAAGTGACTGGATTTGGAGCAACCTCAGACGGCCATGATATGGTTGCACCTTCTGGCGAAGGAGGAGAGCGCGCAATGCGACTTGCTTTGGAGTCCCTCGCTAGCCATAGAACAGTCAGTTATATAAATGCACATGGAACATCAACTCCCGTTGGTGACGTGGGTGAGATTGAGGCTGTTCGGCGTGTTTTTGGAAAAGGGTCAACACCATTGGTAAGTTCAACCAAATCTATGACAGGTCACAGTCAAGGAGCGACAGGTGCTCAGGAAGCTATTTATTGTCTACTT
This sequence comes from Paracoccaceae bacterium, assembly GCA_003332035.1. Classification (GTDB taxonomy): domain Bacteria; phylum Pseudomonadota; class Alphaproteobacteria; order Rhodobacterales; family Rhodobacteraceae; genus Salinivivens. The sequence goes on along the minus strand of QOQI01000012.1, from coordinate 22,374 downwards.
ATGTTAGAAAACGATTTTATTGCTCCTTCAATTAATATTGATCAGCTTGATCCGGAATTGCACACTTCTGAAATTGCAAGTTCTTTAATCAGTGATGCAAAATTAGATACGGTTATGACAAACAGTTTTGGATTTGGCGGAACGAATGGATCAATGTTATTGTCAAAATTTAAAGATTAAAAGCTTAATAGGCCGAGGTTGGAAATGCTGCATCTAAAAGGAAAACGTGGTCTTATAATGGGCGTTGCAAACGAGCGTTCAATAGCCTGGGGTATAGCCAAAGCCATGTCGGATTCCGGTGCAAAACTTGCATTTACATATCAAGGCGAGACTTTCGGTAAAAGGTTACAGCCTTTAGCTGAGACTGTTGGTGCTAATCTGATGCTTGATGTTGACGTAACCGACGATGCTTCACTCGATAGAGCTTTTGAACAGTTACAGAGTAGTTGGGGTTCATTAGATTTCGTCGTACATGCAATTGCATATTCGGAAAAAAATGAGCTAACTGGAAGATTTATGAATACGACTAGAGAAAATTTTAAAAACTCGCTTGATATTTCATCATACTCTTTCGTTGAGATAGCGCGTCGCGCGCATCCTTTAATGATTGATAATGGTGGCACACTATTAACCGTTACTTATCAAGGATCTAACCGGGTCACGCCCTTCTATAACGTGATGGGCGTTGCAAAGGCTGCACTGGAGGCAACAACACGTTATTTGGCTAACGATCTTGGCCCTGACGGAATTCGAGTAAATGCTATTTCTCCGGGTCCTATGAAAACACTTGCCGGTGCTGCGATAGGAGGAGCTCGTAAAACTTTTAAGCATACTGAGATGAATGCTCCCTTGCGCTCTAATGCTTCATTGCAAGCCGTAGGTGGAACAGCTGTTTACCTTGCTTCAGATGCAGGAGCTTATACAACTGGAGAAATAATATATGTTGATGGCGGATATCACGTTTTAGGTATGCCACAATCGGAAAATATATAATTAAGAGAGTTAAAATAAGATCTTAGGCTTAGGTCTCAGAATTTATATAAGGTTAAATAAAACTTGGGCTTTTACTTCAATTAAAGACACGCTATTTGCACCTTTTAAAAGACTTGGAATATTTGACAATGGCAATTGATAAACATTTTCACTCAGCAACTGTAGAAAAGCGTATTTCAGAGAAATGGATTGGTCAAAAAGCGTTTCAATCAGGCATTAATGCTAAAGATGGTCAACCTAGCTATACGATAATGATACCACCTCCAAATGTTACGGGGGTGCTACATATGGGTCATGCATTTAATAATACTCTTCAAGATATTTTAATTCGCTGGAAGCGAATGCAAGGTTACAATACTTTATGGCAACCTGGGACTGATCATGCCGGAATTGCAACCCAAATGGTTGTTGAGCGACAGCTGGCTGAAGAGGGGAAGAAGCGCACTGATTTTACCCGTGACGAGTTTCTTGAAAAAATATGGGCATGGAAAAAAAAGTCAGGTGGAACAATTATAAGCCAGTTGCAACGTCTGGGTGCTTCCTGTGATTGGGACCGTGAAGCATTTACTATGTCTGGGGCTCCAAATGCTCCAAAAGATGAGGATGGAAATTTTCATGATGCGGTAATTAAAGTCTTCGTTGATCTTTACAACAAAGGCTTGATTTATCGAGGTAAAAGGCTTGTAAATTGGGATCCTCATTTTGAAACTGCTATTTCTGATTTGGAAGTTGAAAATATCGAAGTGGCTGGACATATGTGGCACTTTAAGTATCTCTTAAAGGGCGGTGAAACATATACATATATTGAAAAAGACGCCGATGGTAATATCACATTAACGGAGGACCGAAATTATATATCAATAGCAACGACACGTCCTGAAACAATGCTCGGGGATGGTGCTGTTGCAGTTCATCCTTCAGATGAAAGATATAGATCACTTATTGGTAAACTTTGTGAAATTCCAGTTGGACCAAAGAATAATCGGCGTCTTATACCCATAATCACTGACGAGTACCCTGATCCTAATTTTGGATCTGGCGCTGTAAAAATTACGGGGGCCCATGATTTTAATGACTATCAAGTAGCTAAAAGAGGGAACATTCCCATGTACTCCTTGATGGATAAAAGGGGAGTTATGCGTTGTGATGGTTTGTCTTATAAGGATGCATCGGCAAAAGCTGAGTTAATTAGAGAAGAAAAAATAACTTGGGATGAAAATTTGATTGCGGCAATGAATCTAGTGCCTGAAGAGTATCGTGGATTGGACCGTTTCAAAGCTAGAGAGAAAATTATTTCAGAAATCACTGCTGAAGGCTTAGCCGTAATGACAGAAGTTACGGATACTGATGGAAACTCATCAATACAGCCTTTTGTGGAAAGTAAGGCGATCATGCAACCTTTTGGTGACAGATCTAAAGTTGTTATTGAGCCAATGCTCACGGATCAATGGTTTGTAGAAACATCTAAAATAGTTCAGCCAGCATTAGAAGCCGTTAAAAATAAAAACATTAAAATCATACCTGAGAGTGGAGAAAAAACTTATTACCATTGGTTAAATAATATTGAGCCGTGGTGTATATCGCGTCAGTTGTGGTGGGGACATCAAGTACCGGTCTGGTTTGATCAAGATGGAAATCAGTATTGTGCCGCTAATGAAGGTGAGGCGCAAGAACAGGCTGGCATTGGTGTAGATTTAAAAAGGGACCCAGATGTCTTGGATACTTGGTTTTCATCTGGGTTGTGGCCAATTGGAACTTTGGGTTGGCCTGAAGAAGATAACGCTTTGGAACAATATTTTCCAACGTCTACTCTCGTGACCGGACAGGATATTTTATTTTTTTGGGTTGCCCGAATGATAATGATGCAATTAGCCGTGAGAGACCAAATACCTTTTGATACAGTCTATTTACATGGCTTGGTGAGGGACGCCAAAGGTAAAAAAATGTCTAAATCGACGGGCAACGTTATAGATCCAATTGATATTATTGACGAATATGGAGCTGATGCGCTCCGATTTACGAATGCTGCGATGGCCTCAATAGGCGGTGTTTTAAAATTAGATACGCAAAGAATTGCAGGTTATAGAAACTTTGGAACTAAGCTTTGGAATGCGGCTAGATTTGCTTCACTAAATGAAGCGAATTTTGGAACTTCAGTTCCATCCACAAACGAAACATTAAATCGTTGGATAGTGGGGGAGACTGTAAAAACTCTAAACGAAGTAAACATCGGGTTCGATCAATTTAGATTTAATGATGCAGCACAGACCCTCTACTCTTTTATTTGGGGAACAGTTTGCGACTGGTACGTTGAGCTTTCTAAACCTCTTTTGAGTACAGATGATCTTAAGTTGAAAACTGAAACTCAAAATACTATGGGCTGGGTGATAGACCAATGTCTGATAATGTTACATCCTATTATGCCTTTCATAACCGAAGAGTTATGGGAAAGGCTATCATCTAGGAAAACAATGCTCGTTCATTGTAACTGGCCTGAATTTGATACCGCATTAATTGACCAATCTGCAGATCGTGAAATGAATTGGGTGGTCAACCTTATAGAAGCAATACGCTCTGCACGAGCTCAAATGCGGGTTCCAGCTGGCTTAAAAATTCCAATGATTTTTCTGGAAATGGACGATGAAGCAAAAGAGGCATGGGATAATAATCATGCAATGATCAAAAAACTAGCTCGAATAACAGAACTTACAGCGAAAGATGAAGTTCCCAAGGGTAGTATCTCTTTAATTGCAAAAGGTGCAGCCTTTGCTCTGCCATTAGATGATATTATTGATATAGAAGAAGAGAAGAAACGTTTAAGCAAGTCACTTGATAAAATCAGAAAAGAAATTAATGCGCTGAAGGGACGCCTTCAAAATCCAAAATTTGTTGAAAGTGCACCTGAAGAGGTGATCTTAGAAACCAGAGAAAATCTGAGTTTGAGAGAGGAAGAAGAGAAACAATTATCAGGTGCAGCTTCGCAATTATGATACTTTTTTTAATAAATCTTATTTCTTTTAATGCTTTTCAGGTCTATGAAAACATCATTCCATATTCCTTCCTTCAGGACCGGACATGTCAAAGCCAAGATGACGAGCAACTGTAAAAATATCTTTATCGCCTCTCCCGCACATATTCATACAAATTATATGGTCTGGAGGAAGATTAGGTGCAATTTTCATAACATGAGCGAGAGCATGACTAGGCTCTAAGGCTGGTATTATGCCCTCGGTGGTGCAACTTAGCTGAAAAGCTTCAAGTGCCTCCTTGTCAGTGATTGAAACGTATTTTGCTCTACCTATTTCATGAAGCCAAGCATGTTCAGGGCCGATCCCAGGATAGTCAAGGCCTGCGGATATAGAAAATCCCTCTAATATTTGGCCATCTTCATTTTGTAATAAATAGGTACGGTTACCGTGCAAAACTCCGGGCCTGCCCCCAGTAAGAGAAGCGCAGTGCTCCATCTTTTCGTTTACGCCTTTTCCACCAGCTTCGACACCTATTATATTTACCGAATTATCATCTAAAAAAGGAAAGAACAAACCCATTGCATTAGATCCGCCCCCAATAGCGGCGATCAATGTGTCTGGAAGACGACCTTCCACCTCATGCATTTGTTTTTTTGTTTCTTTTCCAATTATTGATTGAAAATCTCGAACCATCGCAGGGTAGGGGTGTGGGCCGGCAACGGTCCCAATACAATAAAAGGTATCACGAACGTTAGTTACCCAATCACGCAGTGCATCATTCATTGCGTCTTTTAAGGTGCCTCGGCCTGATGTTACGGGTATAATTTCAGCACCAAGAAGCTTCATACGAAAGACATTTGGAGCCTGTCTTTCAACGTCATGAGAGCCCATGTAAACAACACACTTCAATCCAAACTTTGCGCAGACAGTAGCTGTAGCTACCCCATGCTGTCCTGCCCCTGTTTCTGCAATTATTCGTGTTTTCCCCATTCTTCTAGCAAGAATTATTTGGCCAAGTACATTATTGATCTTATGTGCACCTGTGTGATTCAACTCATCCCGTTTAAAGTATATTTTAGCACCACCCAACTGATTTGTTAGACGTTCCGCAAAGTAAAGTGGGCTTGGTCTCCCTACATAATTTGTCCACAAATCGTTCATTTCTGACCAGAAAGATTTATCAGTCTTTGCTTTTTCATATTGTTTTTCAAGCTCAAGAATGAGCGGCATTAGTGTTTCAGAAACAAACCTACCACCAAACTTACCAAAACGGCCCTTATCATCAGGGCCATTCATAAAACTATTAAAAAGATCATTCGCCATATATTTTATCTCTCCTCAAAACGGTGTAGCTTGCAGTCAAACAAACGTAAAGTGGGTAGTCTAAGAAATTATATAGACGACATAAGCAGGGAAATTTTGTCTTCATCCTTGAGCCCAGGAGCTTTTTCTACTCCGGATGATAAATCCAGTTGAGTTGCCCCTGTGATTGCGATGGCTTCCGCTGCATTCTCACTATTGAGCCCCCCTGCAAGCAACCAGGGGCACGAAAATTGAAAGTCTTTAAGCAACTTCCAATCGAAATTTAAGCCATTTCCACCGGGTAAAATAGACGATGCAGGCGATTTTGCGTCTATAAGTAATTGGTCCGCCGCATTTTCGAAGTGGGAAATCAAGTCAAGGTCATCTGCCTCTGAAATACCAATTGCCTTAATGACTGGCAGATCATATCTTACCTTAATCTCTCGAACCCTTTTTGGGTTCTCCTCACCATGTAATTGGATGAAGTCTAACGGAACTTTATTTACGATTTCATCTAAGCTTTGATTATTTAAGTTAACCGTAACGGCCACTTTTTTGATTTTATTGCCTGCATGCAAACTGAGCTTTCTTGCGAGGTTTAAATCTATAAACCTAGGAGATTTTTCAAAAAACATCAAACCGGCGTAATGTGTGCCATATCTTATGGTAGCATCCATATCTTCTGTGTTTGTTATACCACAAATTTTGACACTAACTTTTGATTGCATTTACTTAGTTTTCATTTCAACTTTTTCCAAGAGTGTGAGAACATCATCTTTTTTGTTATCTTTAACCTGCAGTTCTGATAATTCATTTTCAGCAATAGAAAGCCGTTTTTGATAATTATTTGCCTCAACCCGAAACTTATACTCCCGCAGCCACTCCCAAACAAACCCAATAACAAGGCCAATAAATATGCCGGAAAAGAAAACTAAAAATAGCGGAACATTTAAGGCAATATTTATTCCAAAAAGCGATAATAAATTTTCTGGCAGCAAGTAAAGAATTACTTTTTCGCTATTTGCCAAGGAAATTAAGAAAAGTAATATTGCTAAGCACAATAAAAATACGGTGCGTATTAAACGCATATTAACTAAGCTCTTCCGTTAAGACGGTCTCTTAAAAGTTTACCTGTTTTAAAGAAAGGCACAGCCTTACTTTCAACCTTTACTGATTCACCTGTTCGCGGATTTCGTCCTATTCTAGCATCTCTAGATTTTACAGAAAAGGCGCCAAAGCCTCGGAGTTCCACTCTGTCTCCCTTAGCCAAAGCCTCTGTAATTTCACTAAATACTGTATTTACAATACGCTCTACGTCGCGCTGATAAAGATGTGGATTTTCATCAGCTATAATTTGAATCAGTTCAGAACGTATCATCTGTAACAACCCCCGAAGTTAAACATGTCCCACAATCAACAACTATAGACACAATAGCCGTCGATAAAAGACATTTGTCGTTAGGTCTATGTTCTTGGTGTATTTTTTGTAGTTTTTTATCAAAAATTGACAAAATTGTTTAATTTTTCAATTTTCACTGAACTTACTATCAGCGTTATAATGCTTTAAATAACGAATCAAAAAGAAAAGGCCCCTCCAATTTTGGAGAGGCCGTATTCAATCAAAGTTTTTTAAAGCTAATCGTCTGTTTTTAAGGCAGCGCCAAGAATATCACCTAATGAAGCGCCACTGTCTGAAGATCCATACTGCTCAACAGCTTCTTTTTCTTCAGCGATTTCTCTAGCCTTAATCGAAACACCTAGTTTCCGTGTCTTATTATCAATATTAGTGACCCGAACATCTACTTTGTCGCCAACACTAAATCTTTCTGGCCTTTGTTCAGCTCGATCTCGTGAAAGGTCAGATTTGCGAATAAAAGATTTCATACCCTCATATTCTACTTCAAGACCGCCGTCCTCTATTGATTTTATTTCCACTGTAATAACCGAACCGCGCTTCACTTTTCCAGTGGCTTCAGCAAATTTATCTCCGCCTAATGCTTTGATGGAAAGACTTATTCGCTCTTTCTCGACGTCGACTTCCGATACTACTGCTTTAACTATATCTCCTTTTTTAAAGTTTTGTATCGCGTCTTCCCCACGTTCGTTCCAAGAAATGTCACTTAAATGGACCATTCCATCTATATCTCCTTGAAGGCCTACAAACAGTCCAAACTCAGTTATATTTTTGACTTCGCCTTCAACTTCTTGGCCTTCAGGATGCGCCTCAGCAAAAACTTCCCAAGGATTTCTCATTGTTTGCTTTAACCCAAGAGAGACACGTCGTTTAGCGTCATCTATTTCAAGTACCATGACTTCAACTTCTTGACTGGTTGAGACAATTTTACCTGGATGAACATTTTTCTTTGTCCAAGACATCTCGGAAACGTGGACTAAACCTTCAACACCTGCTTCTAACTCAACGAATGCACCATAGTCAGTTATATTCGTAACAACCCCTTGATGGGTGGATTCGAGAGGATATTTTGTCTCAACTATAGACCACGGATCTTCCTCAAGTTGTTTCATTCCAAGACTGATACGATGAGTGTCCTTATTTATTTTTATAACTTGTACTTTGATAGATTGACCAATTGTCAGTATCTCTGATGGATGATTAATCCGTCTCCATGCCATATCTGTGACGTGTAGCAATCCATCCACTCCACCTAAATCAACAAAAGCACCGTATTCAGTGATATTTTTTACAACTCCTTCAGCATCCATGCCCTCGGTAAGGTTACCAATAACTTCGGCGCGCTGTTCCGCTCTGCTTTCTTCCAAAATAGCGCGGCGTGATACAACAATATTACCCCTACGGCGATCCATTTTAAGAATTTGAAATGGTTGTTTCATGCCCATAAGTGGTCCAGCATCTCTAATGGGCCGAACATCTACTTGCGACCCTGGGAGAAATGCGACTGCTCCCCCCAAATCAACAGTAAACCCACCTTTTACTCTTCCGAAAATGGCGCCATCTACTCTTTCTTCACTAGAGTGAGCTTTCTCTAATCTATCCCAGGCCTCTTCTCTGCGAGCCATCTCACGAGAAACAGTTGCCTCTCCTCTTGAATTTTCAACCTGGCGCAGAAATACTTCTACTTCATCACCAACTGAAACTTCAGGAGCTTCTCCAGGGTTAGCGAACTCTTTAAGTTCAACACGGCCTTCCATTTTATAACCGACATCTACAATTGCAAAGCCGGCTTCTACCGCAATAACTTTTCCTTTTACTACTGAATTCTCTTGAGGTGTGTCTATTTCAAAGCTTTCTTCCAGTAGAGCTTCGAATTCTTCCATTGATGCATTTTGAGCCATGAGGTCTCATATTCCTTTTCTATTATATTGTTTCTGGCCGTGCGGTTGGTTCCGCTGGTCTTTGAATTAAATTGTTAAAATAAAACGCGAAAAGGGCCGGTTTAATCCGACCCGCTAAAACAACGCGCGGTTGTGCGCTAATCTCTAGTTTCACCATTGGTCCGCGATGTAATATGAAAAAATACTATATTCAAGGTATATTTTTCGTTTTTCAATTTATCTTTTTCTCGTTTTCACTATCCAATTGGTAGTTTCAATTTCAACTAATTAAAGTTTGGTCTGGATATAACTGAACACTTTATCTACTGCTTCGGTTATTGTTAATTCTGAAGTATCAAATTTTTTGGCATCGCTTGCCGCAACCATTGGTGACGAGCTACGAGTTTGATCTCGCTTATCTCTTTCTCTTATTTGTTTGAGGATCGTTTCGAAACTTATCTCTTTATCATGCTTGTAAAGTTCTATAAATCTTCGTTTAGCCCGTGCTTCTAAAGAAGCTGTAAGAAAGATTTTAATCTTTGCATTGGGACAAACTATTGTCCCTATATCTCTTCCGTCTAAAACTGCGCCTGGCATTTTTTGTGAAAAATTTCGCTGAAATTCTAGGAGAGCGGCTCTAACTTCTGGGATCGAAGCTACTTCACTAGCGGCTTGAGCTATTTCTGGTTTTTTAAGATCATATTTGTCCAAGTCATTACTGTCTAGGCTTTGAGCAGCATCAACTGGTGGGTATCCCTCCAAATACTTGGCTCCAATCGCTCTGTATAGCTTCCCAGTATCCAAATAGTTAAACTGCAATTTTTCCGATATAGCTTTTGACACTGTTCCCTTGCCCGAGGCAGCTGGTCCATCTATTGCTATTACTGTTTGGCTCATGGCTCTAGCTTTTGGAAATTTGCTCCAATTTTGGACATCAAACTTTCAAAAGTTGGAAAGGAGGTGGTTATTGGACTACTGTCATCGATGGTAATCGTACGTTTGCTGGCCATACCCAAAACAAGAAATGACATTGCTATTCTGTGATCTAAAAAGGTTTCACAAAGACCTCCCCCATCTACTCCATCTATTTCACGGCCTTCAACAGACCACCAATCTTCGCCTTCTTCTATTTTAAGACCGTTTGACTTTAACCCCTTTGCCATCGCGTCTATCCGGTCACTTTCCTTAACTCTCAACTCACGCACATCACGCATCATTGTTTTTCCTTTTGCAAAGGCGGCAACAACTGAAAGAATAGGATATTCGTCTATCATGCTTGCCGCTCTATCCGGAGGGACATCTATTCCCACCATATTAGGTGAAAACTTTGCTCGAATATCTGCCATTGGCTCACCTCCTTGAGAATTTTCGTTTTCGAAGGTTACATTTGCATTCATTTCTTTGAGACTTTCGAATAAGCCAGATCGTGTCGGATTTAGCCCGATATTGGGTACCAGGATATCAGAACCTTCTGTTATCAATGCAGCGCAAACGGGAAAAGCTGCGCTTGAGGGATCTCTTGGAACTCTTATTTCTTGAGCCTTGAGCTCGGGATATCCCTCGAGCTTGATTATATTACCTTCGCTTGTTTTTTCAGATAGAACGCGGGCCCCAAAACCTTGAAGCATTCTTTCGGTATGATCCCTGGTTTTTTCTTTTTCAATTACTGTCGTTATTCCAGGAGAATTTAAGCCAGCAAATAATATGGCCGATTTAATTTGGGCAGAGGCTACTGGAGTGTGATACGTTATTGGGATAGGCGCTTCAGATCCAACCACAGTTATTGGAAGCTTGCCGTTTCTTCGACTGAAAGTTTGTGCCCCAAATAGATTTAAAGGTTCTGTTATTCTGGCCATTGGTCGTTCGTTCAGACTGGCGTCCCCTGTAAAAGTGGCTGAAATACCCGATGTTGACATTGCTCCCATTATCAAGCGGACGCCTGTTCCCGAGTTTCCACAATCTATTACTTTTTGAGGTTCAGCAAATCCTCCAACGCCAAAGCCATCAACTGTCCATTCCCCATTTTTATGTTTCTCAACTAAAGCTCCAAACGAGCTCATTGCTTTCGCGGTGTCGATTACATCTTGACCCTCTAGAAGACCATGGATCTTAGTTTTTCCAATCGACAAAGCACCTAGGATCAATGATCGATGGGATATCGATTTGTCCCCAGGTACATCTGCATGGCCGCGCAAATTAGTTACTCGTTTGGATGACATCGGGATAGGTTTTTCGAGCCCTGACATTCTATTACCTTAGCTTGTTCTAACGACCTGATACCTGATGAAAACAAAAGCGTCCATTAACAAATCATTATGATTAAGTTTATTGAGAAACATTTTAGTATTGATAATAACCTTAGTTTTAAATCTAAAAATCAAGCAATAAATGTGAGATAATGAGGAGTTCTTTCCTCCTTTAACGCTTTTATCTCGTAGCGTGTTGAAACCCAATCTTGCCATGGAGTGCGCCAGTCTGAGGCATCTTTTGCTAACCACTGAAATCCCGCTCTTGGCACCTCTTGAAGAGCTTGCCTTACATAATCTTCAATATCTGTGGCTATTCTTAGGATGCTCCCGGGTTTCATAGTTTCATAAAGAGGGGCAAGAAATTCTTGTGTTACAAATCTCCTGCGATGGTGTCTTTTTTTAGGCCATGGATCTGGGTATAAAAGAAAAACTTTTGAAATAGAATTCTTGGCCAGCACATCAAAAATATTTCGTACATCGCCATCATACAACTTAATATTCTGGCAAGGGTTAGCGCTTAATTTTCCCATTAATTTTGCCACACCATTTTGGTACGGTTCACAGCCAATAAAGCCTATATCTGGATTTAGCTTAGCCTGATGAATAAGATGCTCTCCTCCGCCAAAACCAATTTCTAACCAAACCGATTTTTCTCTAAATATTTCGGACAATTTTATTTTTTTTCTTTGAGGATTTTCGTCCCAAGAAATATTTTCAAGAGAATATTTTTCATACTGAGTAAGCAAAGCCTCTGATTGTGCGGGACTTAAACTTTTACCTTTAAAACGGCCATAGAAGTTTCGCCATTCCGTTCCATTTTTGTGACGATTAATTTCACTACACATCAATAAGTTCCATCTCGGACTTTTGATTAGGTGTTATTTTATCTACTTACACTTGGCTTTAAGTTCATCTACCAAATCAAGTTTTTCCCAGCTAAATCCACCGTCTTGCTCAGGCTTGCGCCCAAAATGTCCGTAAGCTGCGGTTCTTTGGTATATAGGTTTGTTTAGCCCGAGATGCGTACGTATGCCCATTGGTGTTAAATCCATACATGAAGCGATTGCGTTTTCTATTGTTTCTTCAGAAACAATACCGGTATCGAATGTATCTGCATAAATAGAAAGAGGCTTTGCTACGCCAATTGCATAGCTTAACTGGATTGAGCATTTTTTGGCTAGACCAGCTCCAACTATATTTTTAGCCAAATACCGTGCAGCATAGGCTGCTGAACGGTCAACTTTCGTTGGATCCTTTCCAGAAAATGCTCCCCCTCCGTGAGGCGCTGCTCCCCCATATGTATCAACAATTATTTTCCGGCCTGTTAAACCTGCATCTCCGTCTGGGCCACCAATAACGAATTTTCCAGTTGGGTTTACATGCCATTTAGTTTCATTTGTTATCCAATTGTCGGGTAACACTTCTCTTATATACGGCTCAACAACTGAGCGAACGTCTTTCGAAGACATTTTTTCATCAAGGTGCTGAGTCGATAAAACAATAGATGTTACACTTGTTGGTATTCCACCATGATATTTTACGGATAATTGAGATTTAGCATCAGGCCCTAAACTTGGCTCAGTTCCATTTTTTCGAACTTCTGCTAGACGCCGAAGCATCGCGTGAGAATATTGGATGGGAGCAGGCATCAGATCTTCAGTTTCATCAGTCGCATATCCAAACATTATTCCTTGGTCGCCGGCGCCTTCATCTTTATTTGCACCGGCATTAACTCCTTGGGCTATATGCGCTGATTGCTCGTGTAATAAATTCGTAACTTCTACAGTTTGATGATGAAATTTTTCCTGTTCGTATCCAATATCCTTTATGCATGACCTAGCAATCTGATCAATTCGACCCATATAATCTTTTAATATTTTCTTATCAGAAAGTCCGACTTCGCCTCCTATAACGACCCTATTCGTGGTGGCAAATGTTTCGCATGCTACTCTTGCTTCAGGTTCCTCTGAGATGAAAGCATCTAAAACGGCATCAGATATTCTGTCACAAACCTTGTCTGGATGTCCTTCGGATACAGATTCTGATGTGAATGTAAAATTATTTCTGCCCAATTTTTTATCTCCAGATTTAAAAACTAAGTCTCTTCGCTGAAACTTTTTCGATTAATAGATTTTTTATTTAGAAATGCAATAACCACGCAAAGAAAGATTAATGATAAAAATATAAAATCTCCGAATTGTCCATATATTGTGCTATGTTTACGGGATGGAATAAAAGAATCTAAGTAACCCGATTTGTTCACTGAAAGATTTTTGATAACCTTGCCGTTCGCGTCAATAATCGCAGAAATTCCAGTATTAGCTACTCGAATTACTGGCAGGCCGTACTCTATCGCTCTAATACGAAGTTGTGCCAAATGTTGTTGTGGTCCAATTGACTTCCCAAACCATGCATCATTTGTAATTTGTAAAATGAAATCAGCATCTTTTACCGAAGGTTTTAAGAAATTGGAAAAAATAGCTTCATAACATATCAATGGAACAAAATTTAGCCCATTGGGTAGACTTAGAAGTTCAGACCCTTTTCCTCGTTTGAACCCCCATCCAAATAAGTTTGATCGTTCTAAAATTTTGAAATAACTTTTTAAATTTATGAAAGGTAAATATTCCCCAAAGGGAACAAGTTTAGCTTTATCATAGAAAACGGGTTCTTGGTTTTTATTCTCAATAATGAGCGAATTTTTTAAAAAGTTTGCTTGGTCAAATCTTAAAGCTCCAAATACTAATATGCTTTCCTCTGTAGCCTTCCTCATTTTATCTAGTTCTTCAAACGCTGAATTATAGGGTAAATATAAAGACGTTTCTGGCCATATAACTATATCAGGTTTTTGCTCCTGAGCGGTCATTTTAATCATCTGTTCGAAAAAAATTGGAGCAAATTCTTCTGACCATTTTTTTTCTTGAACTGCATTGGGTTGGATCAAACGGACGCTCACATCTAAGCTTTTTAAGACATCTTTTTTAAAAAAATAAGGAACAAAAAATAAAGTGAAGCTTGTACAAATTGCCAAAAGAACGTTGATTTTTTTTCTAACTTGTAAACTCAAAGCAATACTAAAACAGGTCAAGAATAAAAATAAACTTAATCCGTAAGGTCCTAATAAAGAAAGCCATTTTTCAGCTTTAGTATCTAGCAAAACGTATGAAATAGTGGCCCAGGGGAATCCTGTTAGTAAATATAAACGGCAATATTCTGCCAAACTTAAACCTATAACAAGTCCAATATAGGAGAGATAATAATGGCCTAAAAATGCAAATATCGCCCAGGTTAACGCTAAAAAGCTTGGTAAAGCTATTAAAGCAATCGGAGCTATCCAACCATGGATCCATGGCTCGACCAAGAAAGGTTCCACTATCCATATTAAAGAAATAGAAAAATACCCAAATCCAAATTTAAACGTTTCTGTGAAGATTTTTTTTGGCTTATCATTTTTAATGATAAGCCAAAACCACAAGATTAAGGAGAGAATACTCAAATACCATAGAGCCCAAGGGTTATTTCCTAGCGCACATACACCACCTAAAATTAAAGAAATAATCTTTGGCTTATTCAGCAGCTTTAATTGCATCTAGCAATCTCAGGCGTAGTTTTTTTACTCTACGGGGGTCGGCCTCTACTATCTCAAATTCCATACCCAGAGGATGTGGCACAATTTCACCCCTCACGGGAACTCGACCGGCCAGCATAAAAACTAAACCACCAAATGTCCCTATTTCCTCAGCGTCAATAGATGCCTCGTTTGTTAGGTCTAACCCTGTTTCTTCCTTAAACTCACGCAACGAAGTTTTCGCTGTAGCTAAATACTGGCCGGGTTTTTCAAGAAACCAATCTTTTTGGTTTGCTTCGTCGTGCTCGTCCTCAATATCTCCGACTACTTGCTCAATCAAATCTTCAATTGTTACCAGACCGTCAACGCCACCATATTCGTCAATCACTAAAGCCATATGAGTTCTTTCTGCTTGCATTTTTGCAAGCAAAACCCCCAACGACATAGAAGGTGGAACAAAAAGTACGGTTCTTAAAATATTTTTCACATGGAATTGACTGACCTTATCATTGGAATTTGATTTTAAGATAAAGTCTTTAAAGTGTATAAATCCCAAAGGACTATCTAAGGTGTTTTCGTAGATAGGTAAACGGGTTAGTGCAGTATTTTTGAACGTTTCAAATAGCTCGTCTTTTGTTATTGTATCTTGTACAGCCACAATGTCTGCTTTTGGAATGGCGACGTCTTGGACGCTGAGCCTAAGAAGATTACCTACTTCATTATTACCATCGGGCTTTATATCTACAAAATTTTCGTTGCTATCAAATGGTTCTACTTTACTGCCGAACAAAAATAATCCTTTAATTCGTGCAATAATATTAAATGATTTTAGTTTTGAGTTACCACTTTTTGGCAGCGCGCTACGCGCTGCACTCGAGGATCCGTCTATGTCGCCCATTTATCCATTCCGCTAAAAAGCGCTATACCATCTACATATATGGATCATCTATACCTAAGTTTGCAAGTACTTGCACTTCAATTTTTTCCATTTCGGAAGCATTTTTTTCCTCTTCATGATCGTAGCCTAGTAAATGAAGCACGGAGTGGATAATCAAATGGCATACGTGGTCTTCGAATTCTATTTGTGAACTGGCAGCCTCGTTTTCACAAACTTCATAAGCAATTGCTATATCGCCCAATTCGTAAGGTTCAACATA
This sequence comes from Paracoccaceae bacterium, assembly GCA_003332035.1. Classification (GTDB taxonomy): domain Bacteria; phylum Pseudomonadota; class Alphaproteobacteria; order Rhodobacterales; family Rhodobacteraceae; genus Salinivivens. Next base: position 6,842 of record QOQI01000012.1, on the reverse strand, counting down.
ACTTTCTGATTTTGAGCGATTTTTTACTTCATGAAGTTTAACTTTTGAGGGAAAAGATAATACATTTGTATAAGTATTTTTCCCCCTGAATTGAATATTCAAATCCTTAATCTTATTATTACTGCACGCGAGAACACAGCAAATAAAATTTTCAGATTTCAGATTTAACTGCCAAAGTGTTGCATTAAAAGCGTTATTGACTATCTGCATTAAATCTAGCGTTTTCCAACGAGCATCCTCCATAATCAAATCGACGCTCATCTCGCTACTTATCCAATTTAACGCTATTTAACTTTTTTTTACTGTCTGCGTCATATGCTTCAATTATAGATGCAACAAGAGGGTGGCGAACAACATCACGTGCTGAAAAATAGTTGAAACTAATTTTTGGCTCTGAGCTTAGCAACCTTTCGGCTTCTACAATCCCTGATATTGCTCCCTTCGGTAAATCAATTTGTGATTTGTCCCCAGTTATGGCCATTCTACTTCCTTCGCCAAGTCTTGTTAAAAACATCTTCATTTGCATAGAACTAGCATTCTGGGCTTCGTCTAGTACAACAAAGGCATGTGAAAGAGTACGACCTCGCATAAAAGCTAGGGGAGCAATTTCAATTCGCTTTTCCTCTATTAATTTGGATAGTTGTTTGCCGGGAAGAAAGTCATTCAAGGCGTCATATAAAGGCTGCATATAGGGGTCGACTTTATCCTTCATGTCACCAGGCAAATACCCGAGTTTTTCTCCAGCTTCTACTGCTGGCCGGCTAAGAACTATTCGATCAACTTCACCATTAATAAACTTTGACACAGCTACAGCCACAGCAAGGTAGGTTTTACCTGTTCCGGCGGGACCTATCCCGAATACTAACTCATTTTTCAAAAGAGAAGACGCGAAGGCTTTCTGGGCATCCGTTCTTGGTTCAATTACTTTTTTTCGAGTTTTAATCTCAAAGTTGGACTTCTTAAACATCTCAATATGCTTATCTCTTTCCTTGCTATGTTCCAAATCTTTACCGCCTAGTACTTCACGCAACTCACGATCAAGATCACCATTATCAAGCGATTTGCCATTTTCAAGACGAGTGTACAGTGCCTCTAAAACTAGTTTAGCATCAGACCTCGAGATTTCGTCGCCAAGTAAATTTAACTCATTGCCTCTTCTGACTATTTGCAATGTTAGTCTTTGCTCTATCTCTGCCAGGTTTTTGTCAAATTCTCCGCAAAGATCGATCAAAAGTCTGTTATCGGGAAATTTTATATTTGTCTGATCCTGCCGTGCTTGATCTTCTGTTTCGTCTTCTGTTGTAGGGATCACCAACAGTTCCTTTCCTATTATTTACTTTAAGACTTCCAAGGGCGTAAAAGCAATATATCTGTGTGTAACATAGTATTATTTGAAAATAGATCCACTCAGTGAATTAGTGTTACTTTTTGTAATGTGCACTTGCTTTAATTCTCCAACAGAGATGGTTGGATCAGTTACGTTTACAGCGTGTAAGTACTCAGACTTTCCTACAAGTTGATTTTCAAAGCGGCCCCGCCGTTCAAATAATACCTGAACTTTTCTATCAATCATTTTGTCTTGGATGCTTTTTTGCTGTTTCTTAATTAATTCTTGGAGTTCGTGTAATCGCGCAGTTTTAACCTCTTCAGGTACTTGGTCACGTTCTGCAGCAGGAGTGCCTGGACGCGTTGAATACTTAAATGAAAAGGCTTGTCCATATTCAATATCATTTATTAATGAAAGAGTATCATCGAAATCTTTGTCTGTTTCTTCAGGGAAGCCTACAATAAAATCTCCGGAGATAAGAATATCAGGGCGGGCTTCCCGAATTTTTGAAATTAAAGAAAGATAACTTTCTGCGTTATGCGACCTATTCATTCGCTTTAAAATTTTATTCGAGCCAGATTGTACCGGCAGGTGTAGGTATGGCATCAGTTTTTTACATGTTCCATGAGCCTCAATTAAGTCAGCTGTCATATCATTGGGATGACTAGTAGTGAAGCGAATTCGAGATAAGCCATCAACTTTTTCCAATTCCCAGATTAATTTGGCTAAACTCCATTCATTCCCATCTAAACCTGCACCGTGATACGCGTTAACATTTTGCCCAAGCAATGTTATTTCTCTTACCCCGCTTTCCACTAAGTGTTTTGCTTCATCTACGACCCGTGAGACTGGCCGGGAATTTTCAGCACCGCGTGTGTAGGGAACAACACAAAAGGCACAAAATTTATCGCAGCCCTCTTGAACCGTTAGAAAAGCAGAAGGACCGCGTTGGGCTGATCGTTTTTCTTTTAATAAGGAAAATTTATCTTCCTTTGGAAAATCAATATCAATCTGTTTTCGTCCATCCACGGCATTAGCTGCTAATCCTGCTATATTCTGATAACTTTGGGGGCCAACTATCAGATCAACTAAAGGTTGACGCTTGATGATCTCCTCACCTTCGGCTTGGGCAACGCAGCCCGCCACACCGATTTTTAAATCTGGTCTATTCGCCTTTAATTCCTTGAATCTTCCCAACTCGGAGTAGACTTTTTCGGCGGCTTTTTCTCTAATATGACAAGTATTTAACAGTATCATATCGGCTTCATCAGGATTTAGCGTTTTTTCATAACCATCTTCACCAAGAGCCTCTGTCATGCGTTCACTATCGTAAACATTCATTTGGCAACCATATGTTTTTATAAAAAGCTTTTTGGTTTTTTTCATGTAATTGATCTCGCTACTTGGAATAGCGGTGGCTATATCAAATTTATAAAAAATCGCAATGGAAAGATAGAGCCTAGGTTATCAATTCTATTTTATGTTTTGATCTATTGACTTTGGTTTTGTAAAATTTACTAACCTCTTTAGTAGATATAAAAAATATAGAGGCATGAATGGAGAAGTTTGGGAAAAGTCAGTCAATTTTACGTACGGAAGATAACCGTTTTTTGACTGGTAAAGGCAGATATATAGACGATTCCACTCCTTCTTCTTCACTTTATGCTTATTTTTTTCGATCTCAAGTCGCGCATGCTAAAATTACAAACCTCAATATTGAAGATGCTAAAAAAGCTTCTGGTGTATACGGTATTTTTAAAGCTGAAGACTTAGAAAACAATGGGGTCAAAAACGATCTAGTAGGAGTTACGGTGAAAAACCGTGATGGAACCAATGGCGCTTGTCCAAAAAGACCATTGTTGGCAAAAGACAGAGTTCGATTTGTTGGTGAACCCATTGTCTTAGTCGTCGCTGATTCAATACCAAATGCTAAAGATGCAGCTGAATTAATTGAAATTGATTATGCTGATTTGCCCGTGTCAACAGAACTAACAATAGGTGAAAATACAATTCATCCAGAGGCTCCTGGAAACGTGGCCTTTGAATGGGATCTCGGAGATAAAAGTAAAACCGATGTTGTTTTCGAACAGGCAGAAAAAGTTGTTTCGATGGAGGTCTATAATAATAGAATTATTGCAAACTCTATGGAGCCTCGGGGTTGTTATGCTCAATGGAATGATGAAAGGCTGCATCTCTCGTTCAGTGGCCAGGGCGTTTGGGTGCATAAGAGATTTGCCTCGGAAATACTAGGGCTGCGAGCCGAACAAATCAGAGTAACTAACCCTGATGTTGGCGGTGGTTTTGGTATGAAAGCCATGGGGTATCCAGAGGAGTTTGTTGTTTCTTTTGCGGCTATAAAGCTTAAAAAACCTGTCAGATGGATGTCTGAGCGCACCGAGGCGATGCTGAGTGACAATGCGGGGCGAGATTTAAAACATTTTGCGGAATTAGCTTTTGACGCAACCAACAAAATCGTTGCTTACCGAGTTAACACTTTTTGCAATCTTGGTGCATACAATTCTCGTTTTGGGCAAAATATTCAAACAGGTTTATTTTCAAAGGTTTTAATGGGAGTTTATGACGTTCAGACTACTTATCTGAACGTTTTGGGGATTTATACGAATACTACTCAGGTAGACGCGTATAGAGGGGCAGGGCGTCCAGAAGCAATTTATTTGCTAGAACGAATGATGGATCGCGCAGCTCGGGAATTGAAAATTGATCCTCTTGAATTGAGGCGTATCAATTTTATTAAAAAAGATAATTTTCCCTATCGGTCGTCAACGGGAGAAACGATAGATGTTGGAGATTTTGACCGAGTTCTTACGGCTGCTGAGATATCTGCTGATATCGCAGGCTTTGAAAGGCGGAAAAAGGAAAGTGAAGCGAAAGGAATGTTGAGAGGGCTAGGCTTATGTTATTACATTGAAAGTATTTTGGGAGATCCGAGCGAGGAAGCAAAAGTAGTTTTTGAAGAGGGTCTCGATGTTAAGATTTTTGTTGGAACGCAATCTAATGGTCAGGGACATGAGACTGTTTTCGCTCAATTTCTTTCTGATCAAATTGGCATACCTATAGAAAAAATTACCGTCGTCCAGGGTGACACTGATCTTATACCCAATGGTGGCGGAACAGGTGGATCTAGGTCTGTAACAGTTCAAAACAATGCAACTCTGGCAACAGTTGAGAAAGTTATCCAGTCATTTTCTCAATATCTGTCAGAAAAGCTAGAGGTTAGTGTGGAAAATATTGAATTTGACGATATTTCTTTTCGAATAAATGGTTCTAACTATAGCCCCAATGTGCTTGAAGTAGCGAAAATGGCATTTGAAGATCATAGGTTCGATCTTCTTACTCATTCGGCAAAAGCTACTTTAGACGCTAGATCTTTTCCTAATGGAGCACATTTTGCTGAGGTTGAGGTTGATCCTGAAACTGGTTTTGTTCAAGTTGTGCGTTATTCAGTAGTTGATGATTTTGGAAATTTAATCAACCCGATGCTTGCACAAGGGCAAGTACATGGCGGAGTTGCACAAGGCATAGGTCAGGCTTTGTATGAGCATGTAGTCTTTGACCAAGAGGGTCAATTACTTACAGCTACCTTTATGGACTATGGGATGCCCCGCGCTCAAGATCTTCCCTATTACAAATTTGAAACAGAATGCGTTCCATCAACGGCTAACATCATGGGCATGAAGGGATGTGGCGAGGCTGGCACTGTTGGAGCGCTGGCGGCAGTTGCAAATGCTGTTCAAGATGCGTTATGGGATATTGGAATTCAACAGGTTGATATGCCTTTTACTAGTGAAAAGATTTGGTCAATGATCAATTTGGGCAACCTAGCAGCAGAGTGACAAATAAATTTATAGAATTAGATTGTGATGAGTGTTTCAGATATATTTTTAAAAGATATTCTTACGGCGACTAAAACCATTGCTATGGTTGGCTTGAGTATGAATGAGACTAGACCGAGTTATTTTGTTGGCCGATATCTTCACACACGCGGTTACAAAATTATACCAGTTAATGCAGGACACGGAGGAAAACGTTTCTTTGGTCAATTAGTCAGGTCTAGTATCGACGAAATTGATGAACCCGTGGATATGGTCGATATTTTTAGAAAACCAGAGGCAGTTCCAGAAATTGTAAATGATAGCTTAGCCAAATTGAAAGGCCTGAAAACTATCTGGATGCAAATTGGAATAAAACATGAAAGTTCGGCACAAAAGGCAAGGCAACTGGGCTTAAACGTAATAGAGGATAGATGTCCAAAAATAGAGCATCAACGGTTGTTTGGTGAACTTAGAAAAGCTGGGTTCGCAACTAACATAATTTCTTCGCGTTTATGATCTATCTTCTTTTTCCCTAAGTCCAGATTTATTTGTTCTGCTCTTTAGTTCTTTCATTACATCATCAAGATTAATATCTCTCGATTTCAGCATCACCAGATAATGAAAAATAACATCAGCTGCTTCAGAGATAAGGGCCTTATCGTCGCCTTTCACAGCTTCTATAATTGCTTCAATTGCTTCTTCCCCAAACTTTTCAGCGCATTTTTCGGGCCCCTGCGCTAGAAGCTTAGCTGTCCAACTTTCTGACGGGTCAGCTTCAGCGCGAGAATTAATTATTTTAACTAAATCTTCTAATTTCATCTCTCTAATCTCACTGGTATTCCAGCTTTGTCCATATGTTTTTTTGCTTGGCCTACAGTGTATTCACCAAAATGAAATATAGAAGCTGCTAGAACAGCAGATGCCCCTCCTTTCACTACACCGTCGACTAAGTGGTCTAAATTGCCGACACCCCCAGAGGCTATGACAGGTATTCCAACACTATCAGAAATGGCTCGTGTCATATCAAGATTGAAGCCTGATTTAGTACCGTCTTTATCCATTGACGTAAGTAAAATTTCGCCAGCACCTTTCTTCTCAATGAGCTTGGCAAACTCAATGGCATCAATACCTGTTGGTTTTCGACCCCCGTGAGTGAAAAGCTCCCACTTTCCAGATGAGGCAGCTTTTGCGTCAATTGCGCAAACCACGCACTGCGATCCAAATCTGTTAGCAGCTTTGGAAATAACATCTGGGTTTTTAACTGCCGCAGAATTAAAGCTTACTTTATCTGCTCCTGCCAATAAAAGATTCCTCACGTCTTCTGAAGATCTAACGCCGCCACCAACTGTCAGCGGAATAAAGCATTTTTCAGCTGTTTTTTGGACCATAGAGTATGTCGTCGCACGGTTGTGATAAGTAGCATTAATATCCAGAAAACAAAGTTCATCTGCACCCTCTTTGTCATAGCGTTCGGCTGCTTCCACCGGATCGCCGGCATCTCTTAGACCAACAAAATTTATCCCTTTTACAACCCTACCGTCAGCTACGTCTAAACATGGAATGATCCTGCATTTAAGCATCTAAAACCTCTAATGCCTGCGCAACAGAAAATTTTTGGTCATACAGCGCCCTTCCCGAAATTGCGCCATTGAGTTGAGCTCCACATTCCTTAAGCGCTATAA
>QOQI01000011.1 GCA_003332035.1 Paracoccaceae bacterium | reverse complement strand
AGGTAACCAACCTATCACTCTCCATGGGTAATGGGGCATTCCGATCCCAAACCTGCATAGTTTCTAAACCAAGCCATTTCCGTTTTAATTCATAATACCGATGACTAATTTTGGGATATGCTTTTACAACAGCGTTCCTCAAAGCTTCCACTACCTCTGGTTCAACCTGATTTGCCAAGTGTCGACCCATTTGTGGTGTTGGCATTTTTCTCCAGCGATCAATTATTTCTTTTTCTTTGGCCTGAGTATTATGCACCCGAGTAAAAATTTTTATATTTTCGCCAAAAACTCGAGCTAGCTCATGAGTTGCGTTTTTGCGATTTTCGCGTTTTTGGTCAGTTAAAAAATTTAATGTAGCTTCTATGTTCAGTGTCTCGCCACCAATTTTAAATTTCAATCCGGCAATAGTTTCATCAAATAGTTTTTCCCAAGCATCTCCCACAATCCCAAGGTCATGAAGAAACTTTTCGATTTCATCAGACAGTTGATAAGGTTTTAGAGCTCTTATTTTTTCAAAAACTGGTTTATAACGCGAGAGCTTTACATTTTCTTTCAATAGACTTTCTAAAAAATCATCGTCTAAGCTATTAATTTCAAGAGAAAAAAATACTAACTTTGTGGTGAAAATAGTAATTTTTTCCTGCATGTCGGATAAAAATTTAGCGCGATCAGCATCGGTTGTTTTTTGATAATAAAGGAGACCGGCATAAGAAATTATACGGCCTGAAATTGAACTAATCTTCTCATTTCGAACAACACACTTTAACATTTCATCAGCAGAAAGAAATTTTAGCTTGCCTTCATAATTCTTGGCAAATTCATCACATTCTTTTTCTAACCAATTTAAATCATTTACTAATTCTTTTGCATCAGTTGAAGTGTAGAGGTCATTCAAGTTCCAATCAGGAAGTTGGCCTAACTCAGCAGATCCCTTGGAATGCTCAGCGTCAAAATTTGGGATTGGAAGTTGAAACATATTTTACCTCTAATTTTATGTATATGAAGTTATGTAACCGTAAAAAGAAGCACTACAAGAGATTAAGTCAAAAAAGCTTTGAGATCTTCTAATTTATCTGCATCTTTCGCTAATTTATCATGCCTCCATCTCAACATGCGCGGAAAACGTAATGCGACCCCTGATTTGTGCCTTGTACTTTCATGAATACCTTCAAAAGCAATTTCAAATACTAATTCTGGTGGTACTTGTCGAACAGGCCCAAATTTCTGAATTGTATTTTTTCTAACCCATGATGTAATTCGCCGGAATTCTTCGTCTTTCAACCCTGAATATGCTTTTGTAAAAGGAACTAGCTGATTACCGTCCCAAATAGCAAAAGTATAGTCAGTGTAAAGGTTTGCTCTTCTCCCATGACCTGCCTGTGCGTAAATTAATACTCCTTCGATTGTAAGTGGATCCAATTTCCATTTCCACCAAACACCCTTTTTCCTTCCACTAGAATAATCACTATTCCGATTTTTTAACATGATACCTTCTGCATTATGAGATCTGGATGCTTCTCTTTTCAGACTTAGGTCCCTCCATGTATTACTTTCGATTTCCTCTGATAATTTTATCGGCAAATTATTTGGTATTAGATTTATTAGTTTTTTAAGTTTTGATCGTCTTAGTTCTAGTTTTTGATTTCGAATATCTTTTCCTTGAACCTCTAAAAGATCATATGCAATTAAGATAACAGGAGATTTTTCAATAAGAGATTTGGACACTTTTTTTCTTCCAATACGCTTCTGTAGGATATTAAAATTTAATGGTTGTTCTCCACCCCAAGCCACTACTTCTCCATCCAAAACTGAACCATCAGGTATAAAATTCTTTAATGCTTCTAATTCAGGAAACCTTTCCGTCAAATTTTCTTCACCTCTGGACCAAATAAATAATTCCTTTGCTCTTTTTATGATTTGCCCTCTAATTCCGTCCCATTTCCATTCTGCGATCCAGTCTGACTTTCGTCCCAAGTCTTCAATATCTTTGTCTAATCCGTATGCTAAACAGAACGGGTAAGGTCGGCTAATATCTGACTTGCGCTCATCGTTTATGATAAGACTACTCCAACTAATCGTATCAGGATGCCAATTTCCCATCAAACGAAGCGATAGTTCAAATTGATCAATTTTGGTAACTTTTGAAAGCGCTCGGATAGTTAATTTCTGGCTAACTCCCAATCGAAAACCACCAGTAATTAATTTGTTAAAAACAAATCGTTCTTGTCTATTAAGTGTCGACCATGCATTCGTTACGAAATCACGTTTTTCTTCTAAGCCTTGGTTTTCGAGCTGTCTCAGTTCTGAGATCCATGATGTAAGGCTCTTAGTTGAAATTTGATTTTTTTCTTGGGTTAGAAGAGATATGGTTTCCGCCAAGTCACCCACAACTGAATAAGTGTCTTCGAGCAACCAAGTTGGCAAGTCGGTCTCTTCACAAGCCCATTGTCGCAAATATTTTGTACTTATTAGGCGTTTCGGTCTGCGACCTGAAAATAAAGCAATGCACCAAAGTTTATCAGAATTACTGGCATTGCTAAAAAAACTGACCAACAAGTCAATTTTTTTATTTGTTTTAGTCGTTTGATCGAGACTGTAAACTAGCTGTGCAAAATTTTCCATAATCCCAAATTGACTTAAATGTCCTCTTCTATTGTCGCAAATTCCGTCTTGACTATCGACGCGTCCAAGCCCTTAAATCTCAGCCATTTTGAAAAACTTTCGGTATATCCATGAGTTACAAAAATTTTTTCGGCTTCCGTCTCTCTGATAGCCCAGTTAAGCCCCGCCCAATCTGCATGATCAGATATCACAAACCCTTTGTCGGCTGATCGTCTTCTCTTTATTCCTCTAATTGCCATCCAGCCACTCGCATAAGCTGTAGAAATTTTACCGAATTTTTTAATCCAAGAAGTGGATAGAGCCGAAGGTGGCGCCAAGACGATAGCATTCTTCAAATCACTTAATTTTAGTTTAGATGAAACAATAGTTGTTTCTGGAATTGTTATTTTTTGTTGGCGCATTATTTGGTTCGTTTTTTCAATAGCGCCATGCGTCAGTATGGGTCCAATATTACTATCTAATCCAGATATTAAACGTTGGGCCTTTCCTAGACCATAAGCTGCCAAAACTGGTATAAGACCTTCCCTATTACATTGAACCCACCAACTATTAATTTCTTGAAATACTTGTTTCTGCGGCAACCAATTGAAGGCAGGCAATCCAAAAGTGCATTCACTTATAAAACTATGACATTTTACGGGCTCAAACGGTGTGGATAGCCCATCGTCTACTATCTTATAATCGCCAGATACAACCCACCTTTCCCCTTTTATTTCTGCCAAAATTTGGGCAGATCCGGGAACATGCCCAGCTGGATGAAAACTAATATTTACTCCATTTAAATTTATTTCTTTTTTATAAGGTATTGTCTCAATTTTAACATCACCAAGCCTATGACGAATAATGGGTGCCGCCATTTCAGTACATAAGTATTTTTTACTGCCGTATCTTGCATGATCTGAGTGGCCATGGGTAATTAGCGCTCTTTCTACAGGACGCCAAGGATCAATGTAAAAGTCTCCTTGGCTACAATAAATTCCTTCTGGTTTAAATTCTAATACGGACATTTTTCTCTATATAGAGTTTAAGCTTTGGCTTGCCATTCAAAATTTCTATTGTAGTCTAATATCACTATTATTTGAGGTGAATTATGTCTAATTTGAGTGGGTTTAAACAAAAAATGTTATCTGGTGAAATTTTGGCTGGAACATTTTTAAAAACACCCAACTATATACTTGTTGAAGTGCTTGCTCAGAGTAAACTTGATTTTATATGCTTAGATGCTGAGCATTCACCCTTTGATCGTGCGGCGTTAGATCAATGCTTATCGATTTCACGGGCTCTGGATTTCCCCGTTTTAGTCAGAGTAGGTGAAAACTCGGCCAAAGAGATTTTATGGGCTTTGGATTGTGGTGCTGTTGGCTTGGTAATTCCTCACGTAGATACTGTTGAGAAAGCAAAACTTGCCTCTAAATCTGCCCGATATGGTTTAGGTGGGCGAGGTTTTGCTGGTTCAACACGCTGGGCAGGTTATGCAACCGAACACATGCCCTCTATTATAAAACGATCTAATGAGGAAACGATAGTGTTGGCACAAATAGAGGAGCCGGCTGGTGTGGATAAGGCTACTGAAATAGCTGCTATTGATGGTATCGACGGGCTTTTTGTTGGGCCGGCGGATTTGTCTGTTGGATATGGGTACGATCACCAAAATTCTGATGAATTAAAAGCGGCGTTAGTTTCTGTTGGCGAGGCCTCGCGTAAAGCAGATAAAGCATTTGTTTCTTTTGTCCCCAACCCTGAAAAAGCTCATGAGTGGAACAAAGATTTTGGTGTTACAGTGTTTTTTATTGCTTCTGAACACAATTGGCTTAGGGACACAGCAAATTCTGTTGCAGATAAAACTCACGAAATCTGATCTTATATTAAGAAGTAATCAAACCTTCATTAGATTGAAAAAAGGCAACAATCTTTCGAATGATATTTTTTTGGATAGTCGAATTTTCCATTAGCACTTCATGTCTTGCGGACGGTACAAAATTTAGTTCGCCGTTTGTCCACACCTTCATTCGATTCCTTACACGAATAGGATCAACAATTCGCTCATCTTCAGCTAAGAAAGTAATACAGGGAATTTTGGGACTGGGTAATTTTGATAGTTGAAATGTTTCTTTCAAAGCGGAATTGACCCATCTTATGCTTGGCCCGCCTAACTTGAGAGAGGGGTACTTATTTACTTGATCTAGCAAGTATTGCCAGGTCTCATGATCGTTAGTCAGGGGGTTATCTGCAAAGCTCTCATCGAAATATCCCTTCTCACTTGTGCTAGGGGCAAAATTTTTGTCTATTTTTAAAAGTTTTGATAAGTTTCCATAAAAAAAAGCAAAAATACGAAGAGCTGGACTAAGTTTTATTCCCCACATTGGACATGAAAAGGCAACAGCATCAAAATATTTATTTTGATGAAGGGCTCTGAGGATAATGGCTCCACCCATTGAGTGCCCTAAGACAAACCAAGGTTTGGGGAGATCGAAATTATGAGCCCATTTGATAGCAGAATCTAAATCCTTTAAATAATCGGAAAATGTGTCAACGTGACCGAGCAAAGTGTTTGACGTTAACCGATCAGCTAGGCCTTGACCTCTCCAATCCAATGAAACGGAGGTGTATCCGTGTTCTGTGAAAAGTTTCGCAGTTTTGCCATATTTTTCGATATATTCTGATCTGCCAGGACAAATAAAAACTGTTCCAATAGGAGATTTTGCTCGCCAAAGACCCACCCTTATTTTGACCTTATCATCTGTCATAACCCAAAAAGCTGAGCAATCTGCTGGGCCTTGTGAAACATCATTGTAAAGTGGACTTGGGTTGTAATCCATTAACTTAAAACAGAAGCGAGCCGCATTGCTGTACTCATATCTCCGTCTAGTTTTAACCTGCCGGTCATAAACGCGGCGGTTGAGTCTAAGTCACCCTCTAAAATTTCTTGAAATGTTTCCAAGTTTGCTGAAAGAGTAACTTCTGTCTCATCATCTGAAACCCGAACGCCGGAGGCGTCAATGATGACTGAACCTTGACCTTCAATTTCAAATTTTGCAGATCCGTCGAAAACAGTTCCTTCAAGTTTTTTTTCAATCGCTTCAACTGCATGAGCCATAATATCGGTCATTTTAAACATCCTCTTTTCACTATCTCGCTACAACAATTCTTAGGTAAATGAAATAGTTGCTAAATTTTAGCAAAACTGTTGTGAAGATTACTGTACACTAAACAAAATCCTAGTTAATCAAAGCATGTAATGAAAAGCAACTACACAACCGAAAATTTTTATTTTGTGATGAGCTCTTTATGAGACTTGAAAGCAAGACTGTAGCTGTTTTAGGTCCCACCAACACTGGGAAAACGCATTATGCAATAGAACGGATGCTGGGTTACAAGTCAGGAATAATCGGTCTACCTTTAAGGCTATTAGCTAGAGAAGTTTATGATAAAATTTCTAAGATACGTGGTTCCTCGTGTGTAGCTCTTGTAACTGGAGAAGAACGGATCGTACCAGCTGGGGCAACATACTGGGTCTGCACAGTTGAAGCTATGCCTAAAAATCTATTTGTAGAATGTTTAATTGTAGATGAAATACAACTTAGCGCAGATCCTGAACGGGGTCATATCTTCACGGATAGGCTTCTTAAATCTCGAGGAAGATTGGAAACAATTTTCCTTGGCGCTGATACTATGAGAGGACCGATTAAAAGTCTCATACCTGATGTTTTGGTGCAAAGCCGGAGGCGATTGAGCAATCTAACATACGCTGGTTCCAAAAAGATAAGCCGTATGCCGCCAAGAAGTGCCATTGTCAGTTTTTCAGTGGATAACGTTTACGGGATAGCTGAATTGCTTCGGCGCCAAAAGGGGGGCGCTGCTGTGGTAATGGGCGCCCTAAGTCCTCGAACAAGAAATGCACAGGTTGAATTATATCAAAATGGAGACGTCGATTACCTTGTTGCAACTGACGCGATTGGTATGGGGCTGAACCTAGACGTTAATCACGTGGCTTTTTCTTCCATCTCAAAATTTGATGGAAGGAGTATGCGGTTTCTTGCTCCAAATGAATTGGCCCAGATTGCTGGGCGGGCGGGCCGTGGAATGAGAGATGGTAGTTTTGGCGAAACGGGTGAAGTTTCTTCCTTGACCGAGGATGTAGTAAAAGCAATTGTTGAACACCGGTTCAAACCTTTGAAAAAACTAATGTGGCGTAATTCGGAATTATCCTTTGCTAGTATTGAAGCACTTACTCATTCTCTGGATAAAAAAACAGAAAGCTCAGTGCTTATAAAAGCAAGGGAAGCTGACGATTTTATTGCTTTGAAAACATTGTCGCAAAGTCCTGATTTACAGATTAGAATGAGTGATGAAATGTCGATAAAACTTTTGTGGGATGTTTGTCGCACTCCGGATTTTAGAGGTATCAGCAGTGTTGAACATGCTAATTTATTAGAAGAAATATTCAAATTCCTTCATGAGTTCTCTGCTATTCCTGATGACTGGTTTGGGCATCATGTGAAACGCCTTGATAGAATAGATGGAGACATAGATGTATTGTCAAAACGACTAGCATTTATTAGGACATGGACCTATGTTGCACAAAGACAAAGTTGGCTTCATGATGAGAGCCATTGGCGGGGGGTGACTCGTGCAGTTGAAGACCGATTGTCTGACGCTCTGCACGAGCGTCTTACGCAAAGATTTGTAGATCGGCGCACATCAGTTTTGCTGCGCCGGCTTAAACAGAAGGAGGCCCTCTTGGCCGAAGTAAATGAAAATGGTGAGGTGACCATTGAGGGTGAATTCGTAGGTAAGTTGCAAGGCTTTAGATTTCAACAGGATAAAGAGACAACAACCCAAGAAGCCAAAACGATTAAGTCAGCATCTTTGCAAGCCCTATCACCGCATTTCAACCTAAGAGCAGATAGATTTTATAATGCTCCAGATACGGAAATTGACTTCACAGAACAGGGTGGGTTGATGTGGGGTGATCAAGCCGTTGGGAAGTTGACCACTGGTGATGATGTCATGCACCCTAAAGTAGTTGCTTTTGTAGATAGTGAAGCCGGAACAGAAGTGCTGAATAAAGTGGAGCGCCGCCTCCAACATTTCATAGACCGCAAAATATCTGTACTTTTTGAGCCGCTAATGAACCTACAAAAAGATGGAGAACTAACAGGCCTTTCACGGGGGTTTGGGTTTCAACTATTCGAAAACCTTGGCATTTTAAGAAGACAAAAAGTTTTAGCAGAGGTCAAGTCGCTCGACCAGGATGCTAGGGGTTTATTAAGGAAACACGGGGTTAGATTTGGTCAGTTCACGGTATTTATGCCTTTGCTATTAAAGCCAGCTCCAACACGCTTAAGACTTGTATTATGGGCACTATCAAAAAATTTAGATGAATTCCCTGAAGCTCCACCTCCTGGCTTGGTCACAGTTCCTGTGAATACGGAAGTACCGGAACAATATGATGATATGTCAGGCTATCGAAATGCAGGGGATCGAGCTATAAGAATTGATATGCTGGAACGTTTGGCAGATTTGCTAAGAGCAGAAGACAGCCGTAGTGGCTTCGAAGCTAGCGCAGACATGTTGTCAATAACTGGTATGACCTTGGAACAATTTGCTAATTTGATGGAAGGTTTGGGATACTCAGCTGAAAAAGCTGAACGAGAAAAAATAAAAACGAGTGATAATTCTGAGAGTACTGAGTTTAATGACCAAGAAAAGTCAAATATAGATCCGCAAAATAAAGAAAGCATCTTACAGCCTAAAATCATGGAAGATCAAGGAGAGATAACAGAGGAAAAGGATATAGAAACTTTCTACACGTTTAAATGGATCAGTAAGCAGATCAACAATAGACGGTCTGAAAGAGACAAAAATTCTAACCAAAAAGATGGTGAAACTGCGAAGCCAAAATACAAAAGAAAAGAAAATAAAAAACAAAAAGTAAAAGCCGATAGGCCAAAAAGTTTTGAAGCACGACCAAAAAAAGAACATAAGATAGACCCTGATAATCCATTTGCGGCCGCCTTGATGGACTTTTCTAAAAAAAATTAAAGGTACCTAAAAGGAGCGCATGACCGAAAAGATAAGAGTAGACACCTGGCTCTGGTACGCTCGTTTTTATAAAAGCAGAAGCTTGTCATCTAAAGCGGTTTTAAGCGGTAAATTAAGAGTTAACGCTCATAAAATCATTAAGCCAGCCACTAAAGTCAAAATAAATGATGTGCTCACGATTAATCACGTAAATTTGGTTAGACTTGTACAAGTGCAAAGCCTTGGTTCTAGGCGAGGGCCGGCTAGTGAGGCTCAAAAGCTCTATTTAGAACTATCAGAAGATAAAACAGGTTCTTCGAATATGGAAAGTGCGCCTAAAAAGTCTAAAAAAGCCGTGAATAAAAGACCAACAAAAAAAGACCGAAGAATACTCGATAAAATAGTTATCAAAACACTTGAATGATTAGTTGAACCAGTCTAGCAATGCGTTCGATGTTTTTATTTGGACGTATTTTATGACCTACATTGTCAATGACTCTTGCATAGCCTGTAAATATACCGATTGTGTTGAAGTCTGTCCCGTGGATTGTTTTTATGAAGGTGAAAACATGCTCGTTATTCACCCGGACGAGTGTATTGACTGCGGTGTTTGTGAGCCAGAATGCCCTGCCGATGCAATTCGACCCGACACCGAGCCAGACATGGAAAAGTGGGTAGAGTTTAATCGTAAGTATTCAGAAATATGGCCTGTTATAATAACAAAGAAAGATCCGCTACCTGATGCTGAAGATCGGGAGGGCGAAACAGGTAAGCTTGAGAAATATTTTTCTGATAATCCTGGTGAAGGTGGTTAAAACCTCTGGCTGGCAAATTCTTTAAACTTATGTTAGTTGAATCTTTCTAGATCGGACGTGTAAACTTGTTACAGTTTAAAATACAAAATTAAAGGAAACAATAATGAGCAAGAAACTTCAATTCAGTTCGAATGAATATGTTGTATATCCGGCCCATGGCGTAGGAAAAGTTGTTTCAATTGAAGAACAGGAAATTGCAGGCGCTTCTCTTGAACTGTACGTAGTTGCTTTTGAAAAAGATAAGATGACCCTTAGGGTTCCAACAAATAAAGCCGAAGAAATAGGTATGCGTTCATTGAGCTCACCAGATGTGGTTTCTCAGGCTCTTACGACTTTAAAAGGTAAGCCAAAAGTTAAGCGGGCAATGTGGTCAAGAAGAGCACAAGAATATGAACAAAAAATAAATTCCGGGGATCTTATCGCAATCGCTGAAGTGGTGCGAGATTTACATCGAAATGATGAGCAAAGAGAGCAAAGCTATTCTGAACGTCAATTGTACGAAGCGGCTTTAGATAGATTAACTCGAGAAGTTGCTGCAGTTGAAGATGGTGATGAGGTCGCAGCCGCCCGAAAAGTAGACTCTGTATTGATCTCAAGAGCTGCATAGGGTGTTGGACCTAATATAGCTCGACTTTATAAGCTCGATCTTCTCAACCTTCAGGAATTTTCAACACAAGATTATTTCCACCTTTTATGTAGCGAACCTCGCTATTTCCAATTGCCGCGACTCGGCCACCATCGAGTGCATCTCCAACCTTAACAAGCTTAGTCTGCCCAGTTGGAAATCTTACTATCGCCCTTCTCTCTGACCCCCGGGAGTAGATGCTTAGAAGATTTAATTTACGCTTATTTATTGCATTTTTAGTTGTAGCTATCTTTACGATAGACTTTTTCGTAGAGGCCTTCGAAATTGTTCCTGTAATGGTAGCTTCCTCGCCCTCTTCTGAATAATCAGCAACTACAATTCTTTTCCTTATTTTGGGTCTATTTTTTGGTTTTACAGATAGGCCAATTTGACTATCTGAGAAGATCTGGCTTTTGGCAGCAAGTTCTTCTATTACAGTTGGCCTTACACGGGGACGTGCATATTGCTTGGGAATTTCTTTTACTTCAAAAGGATATTTATTTGGACGCAACTTAGGATAAATGCGGATTTTATTTAATGGGGCCTCTAGACTCAGTTCAGGTCGAGAATTTTTATTACCATTTTTTAATATTGGAGAAATGTTTGTAAAATTGATAACGGGGTCATTCGGCTCTTTGGCATCTTTAATTGCAGGTGCTAATTTTTTTTCTGGATAGTTTGGTGACAGAAAACTCTGTTCCAAGGTGGCAAAATGTCCCCAAGGCTCATCAATTTTGATTGTTGATATATTTGCAGTATTAAAATTTATTTTATCTTGAGAATTCAATTCTTGAGTTAATGATAGTTCTGTCCAATTTCCCGAACGATCTTTTGACATGACTGTATCAGATGGCTTGGCTAAGTCTTTGAGGGGATTATCTAGCGGAGAAAAAAGCTCTATTTTTTCAGAGTGGATAAAAACATTTACTGGGCTGAAAACTTTATTCACTATTTCTTTTTTATCTGGAGCAATCGACCCAGTTTTGTCATTTTTCAAATAAGAAATGGGCTCTCTTTTTTTTTCAAAAGAGCGATCAAAGTATTCGGTCGCAACCACTACAGTTGCTAAAAAAGCAAAGCTTAATAATGCTAAATTACGGGTAAACTTAGAATTAGTTACATTTTTGGTATTCAATATTTTTGATTTTAAAAACCCAATTACTTTTTTGCCTTTAAGCCAATTTTCAAAATAAGATTGCTTTTTAGTTTTGGATTGGCCCTCAAAGTCTTTTTGGCTTCTAAAGACAAAGGATTTGTGTTTGTCGTTTGATATACTTACGGTGTTAATAACCCTAAATCCCGTGCTTTCGATAAATGATATGGCTTCTAAAAGTTTCTGCCTATCGACAACGGCTATTGCGATACTGTCCTCAGAGATACTAACATCGAAAAATACTTCCGAAATATCGATATTGTTTTCTTTATTAAGAAACTTTTTTGCAACTAAATTGGTATTCTCTGTATTATTCGTATTTTTTTGAATTTTGCGAAAAATTTTGATTTGATTGGGAGGAACAACGAAGTCTACATTATGATTCAAATCATTATTTCGAAATATAAAGGCTGAAAGTTCACCAAGTGCAGACTTGACATCGCCTTTGTGGATCGCACTAGATTTTATGACTGTGTGACCTGCCGCTTCATATTTAAGCAGTTCTACACTATTTTCTTGAATAACCAGGTTGAGGCGCAAGGCTATCAAATGGCCCTCCATAGTAAATACTAAAAGAACTTACATCATTTAGGTATTCTGGAAAAGATAAACAAGTTTTATTAGTTAAGTTTACGTAACAGCGCCATAGATATTAGTGTCTTATTTGGCTGTCGCCAGAGCTTGTTTTAGATCTGCCATTAGGTCATCGGGATCCTCAATCCCAATAGAAATTCGTACTACATTTGGCGCAGAGCCAGCAGCAATCTGTTGCTCGACAGTGAGTTGCCTGTGCGTAGTTGACGCTGTGTGTATGACCAGTGAACGACTGTCCCCAAGATTTGATACATGGCTAAAAATTTCGAGCGCATTAACAAACTTTATACAACTGTCATATCCACCTTTTAAGGCGACTGTAAATAAACCTCCAGCTCCCTTGGGACATACTTTCTTAACGCGATCAAAATATTGGGAAGATTTCAATCCCGCGTATGTTACGGCTTCAACAGTTTCTTGTTCTTCCAGCCAAGTAGCTATTTTCAGGGCATTGTCACAATGGCGTTGCATACGAAGTGATAACGTTTCCAAACCCATGAGAGTGTAGTGAGCAGCTTGGGGGTTCATTGTCATTCCTAAATCGCGCAGGCCAATAGCAATTCCGTGAAAAGTAAATGCTAACGCTCCAAATGTTTCGTGGAAGCGTAAACCGTGATATGCGGGCTCAGGTTCGGACAAAGATGGAAATTTTTGATTTGCAGACCAGTCAAATTTGCCACTGTCAACAACGCAACCACCTGTTACAGTTCCGTTTCCTGTCATATATTTTGTCGTTGAATGAACAACCAACGTTGCGCCATATTCTATTGGCCGACATAAATATGGCGTGGCGGTAGTATTGTCTACGATCAAGGGAAGTCCGGCTTTATCTGAAATTGTTGATATAGCTTTAAGATCAGTAATATACCCGCCAGGGTTAGCTATAGCTTCACAGAAAACAGCCCGAGTGTTCTCATCGATAGCGTTTTTTACTGCATCTAGGTCATCGAAATCTACAAATTTTGCAGACCAACCAAAACGCTTAATAGTTTGGCTAAATTGGGTAACTGTTCCACCGTATAAACGAGTTGATGCGATTACATTGCATCCCGGTGACATAAGAGGAAATAAGGCCATAATTTGGGCTGCGTGACCTGATGAGCAACAAACGGCGCCGACGCCGCCTTCTAAGGTTGCTATGCGTTCTTGTAATACTGAAACAGTAGGGTTCGTCAGTCTGGAGTATATATAACCTACTTCTTGTAGATTGAATAAAGCCGCTGCATGCTCAGCATCTCGAAAAACATAGGCTGTTGATTGATAAATAGGAGTTTGCCGAGCTCCGGTCACTGGGTCTGGACGAGATCCAGCATGAATTTGTAATGTATCAAAACCGTAAGTGGGACCGTCTTCCATTCTTTTTCCTTATTTCTGGATTTAAGGCAATTTAGGGAAAGCTTAAGAAAAGAACAATCAAATAATACTCATAATCAATATTAAGATGACGAAATATCAGTTGTTTTTTGTTTGAGATTAAATTCTTTAAAAATCTTTTTTAGCGGAATAGCTTTTATTTTAATCATTATAAAAAGGAAGGAAAATTTTGGATGTTTGACTTAGGTTTGGATAATAAAGTTGTCTTAATTACTGGGGGAAGTGATGGTTTAGGGCGTGCAACGGCCGAGAGATTTGCACTAGAGGGTGCAAAAGTGGTTATTTGTGCTCGACGTTCTGAGCATCTGTTTCAAGTTGCAAATGAAATTCGTCAGCAATCCATAGAATATTTAGATGCAAAATCAAAAACTGATGTTGTTGGATATCCTGCAGATGTTACTAAGCCGGAAGATTGTACAAATCTCATATCAAGCATACTATCCAAATTTGGTGGCATTGATTTTCTTATAAATAATGCTGGAATTTCAGCGGCAATGGGGTTGGAGAAATTAAACGAGACCGAATGGCTTTATGATTTTCAACTTAAAGTTATGTCCGCTGTAAGACTTAGCAAATTAGTAGTTCCTTCGATGAGGTTAAGGGGAGGTGGCTGTATAATTAACGCCAGCATTGGCGGGGGAAAAGCGCCGACAGCGAAATCTTTACCAACTTCGGTTATGCGGTCTGCTGGCCTTAATTTGACAAAATCCTTAGCTAACGAATTTGCATCTGAGCAAATTAGAGTAAACGCTATTTGCATAGGGTTAATAAAATCAATGCAGTGGGAAAGGCGGGCTGGCAACAAAAAACCGCAAGAGCTTTACGACGACATGGCGGAGAGAATTCCCCTGGGCCGAGTTGGAGAAGCAGAAGAATATGCGGATTTAGTGGCTTTTCTGTGCTCAAAAAGGGCACGGTATATTACTGGGACTGCAATTAACTTAGATGGAGGACTGTGCCCGGTGATTTAACATTACCATACTACTCGTGCCATCAAGTTACAGCTTGTTTTGCATTATTTTCAGCAGCTATTTGGGCTTTTAAGATAATCATCTTTGCCAGTTTTTCGGTATTGGAAAGTTCACTCCAATCAGAGCCGATTGGAACGCACATCCCGCAATCGCATGGTTTATCGTTCTGATCAGTGACGAAACCACGATATACGTGTTGTGGTATCATAATTAGGCCGCATCCTGAGCGCTTTTTTGTTTAGATTCCCAAACAATTTTTTTCAATTGATACTCTTCTTCGCTTAAATTATGCCAACCGACACATTTTCCTGTGGGTGAACGACCGCAAGTACAACTCATAAACTACTCCGTTTTTTGTAGTGATACGGTAGTTTAAGGTCTTTGGATCATTTACACCCTTCTGTTTATTTTAATGGTGATGTTTCTAATTGAATAAAATACTACAATTTTACACATTAAATAGTGAGCGTTTTTGTCTACTATATTGTATACTCCACATAACCTGTAAAGAAAAAATTCTTATAAAACATATGGTTACACGGCTTTATGAAGGTAGATTGGAGCGGGCGATGAGATTCGAACTCACGACATTTACCTTGGCAAGGTAACGCTCTACCCCTGAGCTACGCCCGCATCCTTGGGTATTCCGCTTCTACAAATACTCTTTTGGCTCTGCAAGTGAAAAATAGCGTATTACTCAAATTCGATTAAAAGATCCTTTGCATCTATTTGTGAACCAGTACTGACGTGCACAACTTTTATTATTGCATCACGCTCTGCATGAAGCCCTGTTTCCATTTTCATTGCTTCAATAGTCAAAAGCAAATCTCCTTCGTTAACTGCTTGTCCTAACGACACGGTCACACCTGCAATTACGCCAGGCATTGGCGCTCCTACATGAGCGTCATTACCTTCCTCTGCTTTTGGATTAGATGCTGTTTGTGATTTAATTAGCCGATTAGGGACACGGATGATGCGTGGTTGACCATTTAATTCAAAAAAGACTCTGACGTCACCTTTTTCGTCCGTTTCACCAACAGCTTGCAAACGAATTTCCAGTGTTTTTCCTGGATCAATTTCTGCTGTAATTTCTTCACCTGGCTCCATGCCATAAAAGAAGGTTTTTGTTGGTAGAGCTCTGACAGGACCATAGATCTGATGCCGCTCCATGTAATCCATAAAAACTTTTGGATACATTAAATAGCCGTTTAAATCCTCGTCGTCTATATCTACTCCATCAAGATTTACAGATAATTCTGTTCGGACTTGTTCAAGATCAACATCTTTTAAGTGCTTTCCGGGCCTTTCTAAATTAGGTTTTTCACCTTTAAGTATTTTCCCAACAATTGACTTTGGAAATCCGCCTGGCGGTTGACCAAGATTTCCACGCATCATATCAACAACACTATCAGGAAACGAGAGATCAATATCTGGGCTTTCTACATCTTGTCGACTGAGGCCTTGGGATACCATCATTAAAGCCATGTCACCTACTACTTTGGAGGAGGGAGTTACCTTTACAATATCGCCAAACATTTGATTGACATCTGCATATGTTTTGGCAATTTCTGGCCATTTTTCTTCTAAGCCTAAAGAACGAGCTTGGGCTTTCAAATTTGTGAACTGGCCGCCTGGCATTTCATGAAGGTAAACTTCAGATGCAGGCGCTGATGACCCACTCTCAAAGGCAGCATATTGATCACGAACATGTTCCCAATAATTATTAATCAGCCTTATATCATCAATATTGAGCTCAGTGTCACGAGAAGTATGCCTGAGAGCTTCTACAATTGAGCCAAGACAGGGTTGCGATGTTCCGCCCGAAAAAGCATCCATGGCAGTATCCACTGCGTCAACACCAGCCTCAGAAGCAGCTAGAATGGTAGAGGCAGCTATCCCACTTGTATCATGTGTATGGAAATGTATAGGAATTCCAATTTCGCTTTTTAGGGTTTGAATTAGCCTCGTAGCTGCCGCAGGCTTCAATAAGCCAGCCATATCTTTAAGTCCCAGAACGTGAGCGCCAGCGGCTTCTAATTCTTTGGCCATTGAGACATAATACTGTAAATTGTATTTAGCGCGTTCTGGGTTCAATATATCTCCTGTGTAGCAGATACTTGCCTCACAAATTTTATTGGTATCTAAAACGGCGTTCATAGCGACTCTCATATTTTCGACCCAATTAAGGCTGTCAAAAACGCGAAATACATCAATCCCTTTCGAGGCTTCCTTAACAAATGATTCAACAACGTTGTCGGGATAATTTGTGTATCCGACTCCATTTGAGGCTCTCAACAACATTTGTGTCATTATGTTTGGCATAGAAGCCCTGATATCTCTCAATCTTTGCCAAGGACACTCTTGCAAAAACCGATAAGCAACATCGAATGTTGCACCTCCCCAACATTCAACTGAAAATAGTTTTGGAAGTTTGGACGAATAAACTGGGGCCGCTTTAATCATATCGAGTGATCTCATGCGGGTTGCAAGAAGTGACTGATGGCCATCACGCATTGTTGTATCCGTTAGAAGCAATCTCTTTTGCTCTAGCATCCAATTTGCGACTGCTTTTGGCCCTTTTTCATCTAAAAGGTTTCTGGTCCCATAACTTGGTTCTGAATTAACATCTGGAGCGCGAGCTGGTTTCAATTCACTTAGCGGCTTTTGCCGATTAACAGTTTCAGGGTGTCCATTAACTGTAATATCAGCGATGTAATTTAATACTTTTGTGCCTCTATCACGTCTTTTACTAAACTCAAATAAATCGGTAGATGTATCGATAAATTTTGTCGTGTATTCGTAATTCAAAAATGTTGGATGTTTTAACAAATTCTCAACGAAAGCGATATTGGTTGACACACCTCGAATTCTAAATTCCCTGAGAGCGCGATCCATTCTAGAAATAGCTTTTTCAGGGGTAGGGGCCCAGGCCGTAACTTTAACCAATAAACTATCGTAATACCGTGTAATCACACCGCCGGAATATGCAGTCCCTCCGTCAAGACGAATGCCCATACCTGTTGCTTCTCTGAAAGCAGTGATACGTCCATAGTCCGGTATAAAATTATTTTGTGGATCTTCAGTGGTTATTCGAGTTTGTAGTGCATGCCCATTTAATTTAATTTCTTTTTGTGAAGACTTTCCAGTGGCCTCGGCTAGGCCGTAGCCTTCCGAAATTAATATCTGAGCCTGCACAATATCAATCCCTGTAACCTCCTCAGTAACAGTATGCTCGACTTGGACCCGAGGATTTACTTCGATAAAGTAAAATTTTTCACTATCCATATCCATCAGGAATTCCACGGTTCCAGCACATTCGTAATTTACATGCTGACAAATTTTTCTACCGAGTTCGCACAATTCCTCTCTCTGGCCTTCTGAGAGATAAGGAGCGGGCGCACGTTCGACAACTTTTTGATTTCTTCTTTGTACAGAACAATCCCGTTCCCAAAGATGATAGATATCTCCATTTTGATCACCTAAGATCTGTACTTCAACGTGGCGAGCCCTTATGATCATTTTCTCTAAGTAGCCTTCACTGTTACCAAACGCAGCTTCCGCCTCACGTCGGCCTTCGAGAATTTTATCTTCAAGTTCGCTCTCTCCATTAATAGGGCGCATCCCACGACCCCCACCACCCCATGAGGCTTTAAGCATTAATGGGTAACCTAAATTCTTGGCCTCTTTTTGAATGACGTTCATGTCATCTCCAAGAACTTCGGTTGCGGGAATTACGGGTACACCAGCTTCAATAGCCACCTTTCGAGCTGAAGCCTTATCTCCTAAAGCGCGCATAGTTTCAGCTTTTGGGCCGATAAATGTGATTCCATTGGCATCACATGCATCTACAAAATTTGGATTTTCACTCAATAATCCATAACCAGGATGAATGGCATCGGCACCGCTTAGCTTTGCAACTCTGATAATTTCCTCAATTGACAGGTAAGCTGCTACAGGCCCAAGGCCTTCTCCAATGCGGTAGGCTTCATCTGCTTTAAATCTATGAAGACCAAGTTTGTCCTCTTCAGCAAAAACAGCGACAGTTTTTTTCCCCATTTCATTGGCAGCGCGCATAATTCTAATTGCTATTTCACCACGATTTGCGATCAGGATTTTTTCAAAGATCTTCATGTTTCACCGTATTTAGGTTTAAGTGCAAATTTTGGGTGCAAGCTGCACTGCAGCGAGCCTTAGTGTCAATGTATTATCTAGATAATTGTTGATTTTCTTACATTATTACTTTTTTTTAATCTTTTACTTAATTTTCATATTTTGATCGGCGCTATCACATTATTCTATTACTGATGCATACGTCACGAGGGTTTGTTTTAACTCAAAAATTAAGTACCAAAAGGAACAGAGCGGGAACATATCTTCCATTTTTGAAATTTTTAAAGTAATCAGTAAATTATGAGCAGCAACGAGAAGAAAAAAATGACTAGTTCAGAGACTTTAAGCAGTCAGGCAATGGCAGCTCGATCTTTTCCTTACTTGGATGAGTTAAATGAAGAGCAAAGGAAAGCTGTTGAAGCTCTCGATGGGCCAGTTTTGATGTTGGCTGGGGCGGGAACTGGCAAAACAAAAGCGCTCACAACGCGTGTTGTTCATTTGCTTAATATGAGACGAGCAAATCCAAATCAAATATTGGCAGTTACGTTCACCAATAAAGCGGCGCGCGAAATGAAAAATCGAGTCGGTGATATGCTTGGACAGGTTGCTGAAGGCATGCCTTGGATGGGCACATTTCATTCAATTTCGGTAAAAATCCTTCGTAGAAATGCAGAACTCGTAAATTTAAAATCAAATTTTACGATATTGGATACAGATGATCAATTGCGTTTACTAAAGCAGTTGATCCAAGCTGAAAATATTGACGATAAACGTTGGCCTGCGAGACTCCTAGCGGGCTTAATTGACCGATGGAAAAATCGTGCTTGGCTTCCGGCTGAAGTTCCAGCTTCAGAGTGTGCCGCATACAACAATCAGGGAACAGAGCTTTATGAACAATATCAGAATAGATTGCGACAATTAAATGCAGTCGATTTTGGAGACCTACTACTCTATTGCGTTGAAATTTTTAAAAAAAACCGTGATGTCCTGGAGAAATACCAATCTTTTTTTCGATATATATTAGTTGATGAATACCAAGATACAAACGTCGCACAATACTTGTGGCTTAGATTACTTGCTGGAGATCATAAAAACGTATGTTGTGTGGGTGATGACGATCAATCAATCTATGGCTGGCGCGGTGCTGAGGTTGGAAACATTTTGCGCTTTGAGAAAGATTTTCCTGGCGCAAAAGTTATACGCTTAGAGCAAAATTATAGATCTACGCCGCATATTTTAGCAGCTGCAGCAGGTATAATTTCAGCAAATGAAGGGCGACTAGGGAAAGAACTTTGGACAAGTCTAAAGACTGGAGAAAAAGTTCGATTAATTGGTCACTGGGATGGTGAGGAAGAAGCGCGCTGGATTGGAGATGAGATAGAGGCAATTCAAAAAGGCAGCCGTGGTCAACCACCAAAAAGCTTAGAGAGAATGGCAATATTAGTGCGAGCTAGCCATCAAATGCGTATGTTTGAAGACAGATTTCTAACAATTGGATTACCCTATAGGGTTATTGGTGGTCCTCGGTTTTATGAGAGAATGGAAATTCGTGATGCGATGGCTTACCTGCGCATTGTTGCAAGCTCGGAGAATGATCTCGCTTTTGAGCGTATTATAAATACGCCTAAAAGGGGGTTAGGAGATAAGGCTCAACAAAAAATCCAACTCAAAGCAAGGCAGCACTCAACTTCGTTAATCGAAGGCGCAAAAATTCTCATTTCTGAGAAGGGATTAGGAGGTAAAGGTGCAGTCGAACTTAGTATTTTACTTGCTAATATCCAAAGATGGGAAAATCTTTTAAAAGATGAAAGCTTGAACCATATCGAAGTGGCAGAGCTTATTTTGGATGAGAGTGGCTACACTGGCATGTGGCAAAATGACAAAACACCAGACGCTCCAGGCCGCCTTGAAAATTTGAAGGAGCTTATTAAGGCTCTTGAAAATTTTGAAAATATTCAGGGATTTTTGGAACATGTGAGCCTTGTTATGGATAATGATGCTGATGAAGGTGAGGAAAAGGTTTCTATAATGACTTTGCACGCTGCAAAAGGTTTGGAGTTTCCGGTAGTATTTTTGCCAGGGTGGGAAGATGGCCTTTTTCCGTCACAAAGGTCGATGGATGAAAGCGGGCTGAAAGGTCTAGAGGAAGAAAGGCGGTTAGCTTATGTAGGCATTACGCGAGCAGAAAGCCTTTGTACGGTTTCCTTTGCAGGTAACAGGAGGGTATTTGGACAATGGCAATCTTCTTTGCCTTCACGGTTTATTGATGAAATGCCCTCTGATCACGTTGAGGTATTGACGCCACCAGGCCTTTATGGTGGCGGATATGGTGCAGTTGCTATGAATTCCTCTTTGGAAGAGGAGGCTATGGCAGCAGATGGTTATGACTCTCCTGGTTGGAAGCGATTACAAAGTAATAGTAGGCGTTCTATGCTTGGGCAGCCAAAAGATAGTAAAAATCTTACAATTGATGCAACAGCAAGTTCAGTTTTTGTGATTGGAAATCGGGTATTTCATCAAAAGTTTGGATATGGGCATATTCAAGATATCGAAGGAGATAAACTCCAAATTAAGTTTGATAAAGCAGGCGACAAAAAGGTGGTCTCAAAGTTTATTGTTTTGGCTGAAGATATTTAGTGATTAATTAGTCTTTGTGGCAAAGTTAAAATTAAAGAAAACTGACAAAACTAGCTATACTATTGTACCTTTGGAGTTATTGACACAAAAATTTTGAGCAAATCAATCTTTAAAGATTTGATCTGAAAGTTTATGAGAATAAATAACTATAAATTTAAAATAGGCAAAATGGATCATGCGCGAAAAAATATTGGCTCTTCTAGAAAACTATAAACTAGAAAGCGGGGGAAACATAGTCTCTCGTGACTTGATTAGGGCACTAAATGTGGATGGTGCAAAAGCATCATTCGTCCTTGAGGCACCTTCTCCAGGTGTCGCGCAAAACCTAGAAAATGAAAGGTCTAGGATACAGGATCAATTGTTGCAAATTGATGGGTTGGAAGAGGTTAGTATAGTTGTGACTTCACATTCAAAAGAACCTCCAAACCTCAAGATAGGTGGGCATCCAAAACCGCAAGAGACTACAATGAAACCGCAAAGTGTTTCAAAAATAATAGCTATTGCTTCAGGTAAAGGGGGAGTCGGAAAATCAACGGTCTCGTCAAATTTGGCAGTGGCTCTAGCAAACAAAGGTAAAAAAATTGGTTTGCTTGATGCCGATATTTATGGACCCTCCCAGCCTCGTATGATGGGGGTTTCGCAGCGTCCTAGTAGCCCAGATGGAAAAAGAATTATTCCGCTTCAGGCTCACGGCGTCACTCTGATGTCAATTGGTTTAATGGTAGATCCGAGCAAAGCCGTTGTTTGGAGGGGACCTATGCTGATGGGAGCATTACAGCAAATGCTTTCGCAAGTAGAGTGGGGCGAATTGGATGCTTTGATCGTAGACCTGCCCCCTGGAACTGGTGATGTTCAGTTAACTTTATGCCAAAAAGCGGAGTTATCTGGGGCAATCATAGTATCCACACCACAGGATGTTGCACTTTTAGATGCGAGAAAAGCTATTGATATGTTTAAAACATTGAAAACTCCTATTTTTGGCATGATAGAAAATATGTCAAATTTTGTCTGTCCAAATTGTAGTCATGAAACTCCTATTTTTGGAAAAGGCGGCGTTTTAGTGGAAGCCAATGAATTAGGGGTTCCTCTGCTAGGAACGCTTCCAATAGATCTTGATACTCGTTTGGCAGGCGACGACGGAAAGCCTGCTGCACTTTTTGACGGTCCAGCAGCCGTAGCCTATAATAAAATAGCAGATGGGTTTATCGCGAGTGGTTTGGTCTAGTCTCACTCTCAAGTTGAATTGGGATATTATGGGAAAAATATTTTTTTAGTGAATTATGATTTATAATTTATACAAATTTGCAAAAATTTTTAAAAATTACTCTTTAAAACAGATTAAAAAGAAATATTTTGACGATTTTTTCAAATAGAGAAAAGTAAATTAAATTACTACATATATGTATTAATTAAATTTATATACCCACATATGGTATTATTTTTGATATTTCCTTTAGGATAGTTCTGATAGTAAGATCTCTTTTTCCATAATTTCCCATAATTTCCCATTTTTTTCTTGATTCTATCTGTTTCTAGTGTAAATTCATATTAGTGATGAAGATGGGAAAATTAATGGACGTTAAGATCCACCTCCTTAAGTCAGGTTTCATACAGGCCCCGCTTTCATCAGTTTTAAGATCCGGCGCGCGAGCGAGCAGTATCCCCCCCCAGGAGCGCGCGCAGTCGGTAATCCCCGCTAAGCGGGAAAATGACAGCGGATTGAGCAACAGCAGCAGCTCAATCCGCTTCGTCATTTAAGAGAGAAGGCAATTAAGAGGCGCTCAAGGTTTGGGACGACGTTTTAGAGGAGAGGGTCTACATAAGGTAGACAGTAAAGGCCGAGTTTCGATACCTGCGCTCTTCCGTCGGGTGATTGAGTCTTGTGACCCAAACTGGAAAGAAGGATTGCCTCCTGAACTTGTTATTGTTTATGGGGACGAAACAAGAAAATATATTGAGTGTTATACCATAGAAGCTATTGAAGAGGTTGATAGCAAAATTGACCGTCTTCCTAGAGGATCTTTGGAGAGAAAAACTCTTGAACGCTTTTTTCATGGACAAAGTATTCCAACTTCAATCGACGAAACGGGACGATTGGTTTTGTCTCCTAAATTGAGGGAACGTTTTTCTATTGAAAAAGAAGCATATTTTATTGCTGCTGGTGATACCTTTCAAATCTGGAGCCCGCAGATTTTCGAGGCAGACCAAGGCGAAACAAATAAATGGCTTCGAGAGCAGCCTAAGGATTTTGACCCTCTGAGCTTTTTAGACATAGGGAATGATCAGTAATGATGGATCTGGATTTGATTTCCAAAACAGATCATATACCGGTCTTAATCGAGCCAATAATAAAAAATATCTCACCGGTTAGAGGTGTTTGGATTGATGCCACCTTTGGAGCTGGTGGCTATTCGAGAGCTTTACTAGATGCTGGTGCTGATTTCGTATTTGCGATTGATCGCGATCCAAATGTTTTTTCACTAGCAGAAAAATGGTTGAATAAATACTCCGGTAGAATAGAGCTTATAAACGATGTTTTCTCTAATCTTGAAAAACATGCAGATGACGTAAATGGTGTAGTTTTTGATCTTGGTGTATCTTCTATGCAGCTTGATCAAGCAGCTCGAGGGTTTTCATTTTTAAAAGAGGGGCCATTGGATATGCGTATGTCCCAAACTGGCCCGACAGCTGCTGATTTAGTTAATTCTGTCTCTGAAAAAATACTTGGCAATATTCTTTATTTTTTTGGAGAAGAGAGAGCAAGTCGCAGAATAGCAAAAGCTATAATCTCTCGACGAGAAAAAGAGCTCTTTGAAACAACGACTGATTTAGCTAGAGTTATCGAAAAGGTTTTGCCACGGTCAAAACCAGGGCAGTCACACCCTGCGACCCGAAGTTTTCAGGCTCTACGTATTGCTGTCAACAAGGAATATGAAGAGCTTTTCGACGGTTTATTTTCAGCAGAAAAAGCACTTTCGGTAGATGGTTACTTGGTTGTGGTAACATTTCATTCGATCGAGGATCGGATAGTAAAGCGATTTATTAAGGCTCGTACCGGTAATTTACATTCAACGAGTAGATATCTTCCCGATGCCGATGTTCTTCCAGCCCAATTTACTCAAATAACGCGGAAAGCGGTGAAACCTACAGCAAACGAAACATCAATAAACTCAAGGGCCCGTTCAGCAAAGCTAAGAATTGCAAAGCGAACGAATTGCAAACCAGGAAAAAATTTAACTTTGGCCGAACTTAGTGTGCCCACAGTTGGAGATTATTAGAGTGCGTAGTTTTATTTATACAGTAACATTCGCTAGTCTCGTTGGATTGGCTTTTTGGGCATATCAGGAAAACATTAAAACAAAAAATGCCATAGCTCATACTGAAAAATTACAAAAAGAAATTGGAATTGCAGGGGCTAGACTTTCAATTCTAAAGGCAGAATGGGCTTACCTAAATCGCCCTGACAGATTGACTGAATTGGTAGATTTAAATTTCGGCCGACTTCAATTGGTGCCGTTGAGAGCATCAAATTTTTTAGAAGTTGATGAAATAAATTTTCTAAATGATCCTGATTTGCCTGATGTGGTTTCCTTAGCTGTTAGTCTTAAAAAGATAGGCGGTTCCCGTGACTGAGGCTATGAACAGAGTAGCTATTCGTCCTCTTAGTAGGATACTACCAGCACGGCTAAGGGGTGATGACCCAGATAAAATTGAGAAAGAAAATTTAAAAATACGTCATGAGCAACTTCGTGATGGTGAAAGAGTTAGATCAAATATCCGTTTACTTCTAATCATAGTGATGTTTGCTTGCATTTATACTGCTATAGGAGCACGCCTTGCGATGCTGGCATCCAGTCAACCAGCTGAGCCCGTTGCTCAGTCAAATAACTCATTAATTTTCGCCCAGCGGGCTGATATAGTTGATAGAAGAGGCAGGATACTTGCAACTAACTTAGAAACTTATGCACTTTATGTTGAAACCCGCCATTTAGTTGATCCACGTAATACAGCTAACAAACTGGCTGATCTTTTTGATGATTTAAACGCTAATGATTTATATTCCCAGTTCACTAGTAAACGAAAATTCTTATGGATCAAAAAGAAGCTCAGCCCGGAACAAATGCAAGCCGTCCACGACATTGGTGAGCCAGGCTTGCGTTTTGGGCCTCGAGAGACAAGGCTCTATCCAAACGGCGCTTTGGCATCCCACATACTTGGTGGAGCAAGTTTTGGAAAGGAAGGTGTGAAATCAGCCGAAATTGTTGGGGTGGCTGGAATAGAAAAAACATTCGATAGCCAATTGCGCGATCCCTCATATTCAAGAAAGCCGCTTAAATTAACTATTGATCTATCAATCCAAGCTGCTGTTGAGCATGTTCTCGAAGGTGGCATGCGACTTTTAAATGCCAAAGGTGCAGCAGCTATCTTGATGGAGGTAGATACTGGACGGGTAATATCGCTAGCGTCTCTACCAGATTTTGATCCAAACCACCGACCTGGCCTTCCAGTTCGCGGTTCTGCCGACGATAGTCCTCTTTTCAACAAAGCTATTCAAGGTGTTTATGAGCTTGGCTCTACTTTTAAAATATTTACTGTTGCACAAGCTTTAGAATTAGAATTGGTTGATCCAAAAACTAAGATCAATACAAAAGGTCCTATCAGAATGGGGGGGCATAAAATCAATGATTATAGAAATAATGGTCCTGAGTTACCTGTTTGGCAAGTAATCACCGAGTCTTCTAATCTGGGAACTGCTAGGATAGCTAAAATGATTGGACCCGAAAAACAAAGAGAATTTTTGTCCAGTCTGGGTTTTACAAAACCTACATCGATCGAAATGATTGAAGCTAGTGGAGGAAAACCGCTTTTGCCAAAGCGTTGGAATGAATTAGAAACGATGACCATTTCGTATGGGCATGGACTTTCAGCCACTCCTCTTCATTTAGCGACGGGATATGCAACATTGGCTAACGGAGGTCGACTGGTAAAGCCGACACTTTTAGAAGAAGAAAAACTTGGTTTAGGCCAACAGATTATCTCACAAGAAGTGGCAAAAAATAGCCTTGCCATGCTCAGAGGAGTAGTTACCGAAGGTACTGCGTCTCTTGCCGATGTAAATGGATATTTTGTTGCTGGGAAGACAGGAACTGCTGATAAGCCAAGTGCTCAAGGTGGTTATGATAAGGAGAAGAATATCACCAGTTTTGCATCAATTTTTCCCATACATGAGCCAAAGTATGTACTGGTAGTAACCTTAGATGAAGCCCAAGATACCTCTGGTCCGGAACCGAAGCGAACTGCGGGCTGGACAGCCGTTCCGGTGAGTGCAGAAATTATAGCAAGAGTTGCTCCCTTATTGGGATTGAGGCCAAAATTTGATAATAAATCCTCAGTAGGTGTAACATTATCTAACTGGCAGGAGTGATCCTTGAACACAAAGGTAAATTAAATGCCTAAAAATAAAAGACTCAGTAGCCTTGGTCTTCATACTGTGAATGGCAATGATCCAATCATAAACAAAATTGTATTCGATAGCAGGCAGGTTGAGCCTGGTTGTTTATTTGCCGCTTTAAAAGGTGTTTCGGTTCATGGTGCTATATTTGTAGAAGCCGTTCTTGATGCTGGTGCGTCGGCGATCTTAACTGATGAAGAAGGAGCATCAATTCTAACAGACTGCAAAATCGATGCTTTGGTCGTAAGAAAGGATGCTCGCAGAGCCTTAGCCAAAGCGGTTTCTCTTTTCATGGAAAAGCAACCAGAAACAATAGTTGCAATTACCGGAACTAATGGAAAAACTTCAGTTGCTACTTTTTGCAGACAGCTCTGGAATGAAACTGGTATTGAGGCTATAAATATTGGAACAACGGGGGTAGAGGGAAGCTGGTCTACCTCGCTAAAATACACAACTCCAGATCCCATAAAGCTTCATCAAATTTTATATAAAGCTGCTTCAGAAGGTATAACGCACGCAGCAATGGAAGCTTCAAGTCACGGGTTAGATCAAAGACGTTTAGATGGAGTTAAAATAAAAGCTACTGCTTTTACTAATTTCTCGCGTGATCATTTGGATTATCACATTTCATATGAAGATTATTTTGATGCTAAAAAAGGATTATTTGAACGCGTCTGTCCAAAGGGAAAAGTTGGCGTGTTTAATATTGATAATAAAGAAATTAAGAATCTAGCTGATTTTTATGCTTTAAATAACCATGTTTTGACGATTGGTTATAATGAAACAGCTGATCTTGTTATTTTAAATCAAAAATTTTATCCAAAAAACCAAGACATTAGGTTTTCATTTCGTGATAAAATTTATCAAAAGTCCATCAATTTAATAGGAGCTTTTCAGGCTGAAAATCTCTTAATGGCGGCTCTTCTAGTGATTTCATCAGGTCAACAGGAAAGTAATATTTTTGGTATTTTAGAAGATATTAAGCCAGTTCGTGGGCGTATGGAATTAGCCGCGACGAGGAAAAATGGTGCAACTGTTTACGTGGATTACGCTCACACTCCGGATGCTATTGAGGTTGCTTTGAAATCTCTAAAGCCTCATATTTTAGGAAAATTAATAGTTATTATTGGTGCAGGTGGTGAAAGAGATGAAGGAAAACGGCCTCTAATGGGGGCAGCCGCGGAGAAAAATTCAGATTTTGTTATAATAACGGATGACAATCCAAGAAATGAAGATCCATCATCAATCCACCAAATGATCAAAAATGGTATCCAAGACAACAGCAAAGTTACGGTTATAGCGGATAGAGCTGAAGCAATACTTACAGCGGTCGACTTGTTAGAGGAAGGTGATGGTTTACTAATAGCAGGCAAGGGTCATGAAACTGAACAATTTATAGGTGAAAATATTTTCCCATTTGACGATTTTGAACAAGCTAGTCTTTCAGCTGCTTCTCTCGATGGGGCAGAACAATGAGCCTATGGCATTCCCAAGATGCAGCTCTGGCAACTGGTGGTAAAAATACTCTTTCTTGGATTGCAACTGGTGTCTCAATAGATACAAGGACGATCCAGCCAGGTGATTTATTTGTTGCTTTAAAAGCTGACCGTGACGGCCATAAATTTGTTAATGCAGCTTTCGAAAATGGTGCGGTTGCGGCGCTTGTGGATCATGTTCCTGAGGGTTTCGACACTTCATTACCGTTAATTGTGGTTCCAGACGTTATGGAAGCTTTGCGAGGAATGGCAATTTTTGCTCGGAACCGTTTTAAAGGTAAAGTAATCGCTGTTACCGGGTCTGTTGGTAAAACCTCTACAAAGGAGATGTTAAATACAATACTTACAGATCAGGGTAAGACCCATTCTTCTTTTGCAAGCTACAATAATCATTGGGGTGTGCCACTTACTTTAACTCGAATGAGGGATGATTCAGATTTTTCTGTAATTGAGATAGGGATGAACCATCCTGGAGAAATCGCACCACTGTCTATAATAACCAACCCAGATGTGGCCCTAATTACTTCTGTTGCCCCAGCTCACTTAGAAGCGTTTGAGAGTATTGAAGGGATAGCACAAGAAAAAGCATCGGTTGTTGAAGGATTAAAAAGTGATGGCTCCATAATTATAAATGGTGACATTCCAACAGCAGAAACGGTTATGTTTGAAATAGTTTCAAATAATTTTAATCCTATTTGCTATGGGCCAGAATTTGAAAGTAATAGAATATTAAATATTGACGAAATAAATGATGGTATAAAAATATTGAGCCTAATTGAGGGGGAGGAGCATCGCTTCATATTAAATACTACAGCAATCCATTTTGCCAACAATGCTTTAGGATCCCTAATAGTTGCAAAGAAACTTAATTGTGACATGGTAAAAGCCTGTGAGAGCCTTCAAGCGTGGGTGCCTGGTGTAGGAAGGGGCTCTATTAAAAAAATGAATTTAAGGAAAATTGGATTAATTACACTTATTGACGATGGGTATAACGCAAACCCAGCTTCTGTTTCCTCAGCATTAGAGACATTAGGCAAGAATAAAGCAAACCGCAGAATTGCAATATTAGGTGATATGAAGGAATTGGGGCCTTCTGGAGTAGATTATCATAAGCAAATAGCATCTCTCCCTGTTATGTCTAAAGTAGATTGTATCCATACCATAGGGCCACTTATGGAGTACTTGCATGATAGTTTGCCTAAGGAAAAGCGTGGTTTTCATTTTAAGAATTCAATAGACGTTGTGCCTTTACTCGGTACAATTCTCAAAGGTGGCGATTGCTTACTTACCAAAGCTTCTTTAAGTGTTGGAATGCAAGTGATTTTGGAGGCAATCTTTAGTTTGGAGTGCCCTGAGTAAGGTCTAAGGAAAAAATTATGTTATACTGGTTAACTCAACTTTCAGATGGAGGCGACTTTTTTAATTTGTTCCGTTATATTACTTTTCGGGCTGGAGGCGCTTTTTTTACGGCGCTAATATTTGGGTTTTTATTTGGGAGACCTTTGATTAATGTTCTTAGAAAAAAACAGGGTAAAGGCCAGCCCATTAGAGATGACGGTCCTTCATCCCACTTAGAAAAAGCTGGCACCCCCACGATGGGTGGTTTGCTCATATTGATATCCTTACTCTTTGCAACTTGTTTGTGGGCTAGGCTCGACAATATTTTTATTTGGATAGTTATCTTAGTTACTCTTAGTTTTGGAATGATAGGGTTTGCCGATGATTATTCTAAAGTATCCAAACAAAATACAAAAGGAGTTCCTGGTCGGATACGCTTACTTCTCGGCTTTATTATCTCGGCGATTGCAGCCTATTTTGCTGCCATTAATCACCCTGAAGCTTTGCAGTACAAACTGGCGTTGCCAGTTTTTAAGGATACATTGCTGCATCTTGGAGTGTTGTTCATTCCATTTTCGATGATTGTTGTTGTTGGTGCTGCAAATGCAGTCAACTTAACTGATGGATTAGATGGTCTTGCTATAATGCCAGTAATGATCGCTGCATTAGCCTTGGGCGTTATTGCTTACGCCGTAGGTCGTGTAGACTTTACCAATTATTTAGATGTGCACTATGTGCCTGGTACAGGAGAGTTGCTAATATTTTGTTCTGCTCTTTTTGGCGGCGGTTTAGGTTTCCTTTGGTACAACGCTCCTCCAGCAGCAGTTTTTATGGGTGACACAGGTGCTCTTTCTTTGGGGGGAGCTTTGGGATCAATAGCAGTGGTAACAAAACATGAAATAGTATTAGCAATAGTCGGTGGTTTGTTTGTGGTAGAGGCTTTGTCTGTAATTATTCAAGTCGCTTATTTTAAGGCAACTGGACGAAGAGTTTTCTTGATGGCGCCTATTCATCACCATTTTGAGAAAAAAGGCTGGGCAGAACCTCAAATTGTTATTCGGTTTTGGATTATTTCTTTGATCTTAGCTATGATCGGTCTTGCGACATTGAAGGTTAGATAAAAAGTTTTGCGGAAATGATATCGGCTCAAAATGTTAAAAATACTAGCTATGCTATTTTGGGGCTAGGGCGCTCGGGGCTATCTGCAGCTGCGGCTTTGAAGGCTGGTGGAGCAAAAATATTATGTTTGGACGATAATATAAACAATCTAAAAAAAGCCGAAGAGTTGGGTTTTACTTGTACCATTCCCGACAAATTGAATTGGAATGAGATAGACGTCCTATTGGTTAGCCCTGGCGTGCCGCATCACTATCCAAAGCCTCATATTGTTGTTTCTGCAGCGATTGAAAATGGAGTAGCAATAGATAATGATATTGGTTTGTTTTTTAGGTCTATTGCTTCGGCGGATTGGATAAAATTTGATTCTATACCTAAAATAATAGCAGTCACCGGATCTAATGGGAAATCTACAACCAGTGCATTAATTCATCACATACTACGGTGTGAAGGCCGTCCTTCTCAACTGGCTGGTAATATTGGTAAAGGTGTTTTTGATCTGGAGCCTTTAACTGATGGAGAGACTATAATTTTAGAGCTTTCTTCTTATCAAACAGAAGTTGCAAATAGTATAACACCTGACATTGCAGTTTTTACAAACTTTACACCTGATCACTTAGAGAGACATGGCGGTATTGGTGGTTATTATGCGGCAAAGAAACGTCTTTTTATTTCGGGATGTCCTGATCGTTCTGTCATTGGTGTAGATGAATTTGAAGGGCAGCTTTTAGCTCAAGAAATTGCTGATCATTCGCATGATGATCGCGTTATTAGAGTTTCCAGTTCAAAAAAAATTACTAATATAGGCTGGAGTGTTTTTGCCAATAAAGGTTTTTTGTCTGAGTACAGAAGAGGAAAACAAGTAGCCTCGTTAGATCTTCGTAAATGTACCGCTTTGCAAGGATCACACAACCATCAAAATGCTTGTGCGGCTTATGCTGCTGTTCGTTCTTTAGGTTTAGGGCCGCGTTCAATAGAAAAGGCTTTAGAGAGTTTTAATGGTCTGTCACATAGATCACAATTAGTGACCGAGATCGGTGGAGTAGTTTTTATAAACGATAGTAAAGCGACAAACGTAGATAGTGCTATGAAAGCCCTAGCAACTTTTTCAAAAGTTCGCTGGATATGTGGTGGCGAGCAAAAAGAAGAGGATATTTCCCGGCTTAATAATGCGCTCACTAATGTTAAAAAAGCTTATGTTATTGGTGCTAATACTGAGAAATTCTCTTCGCAAATCAGTTGTGAATTCGAAAATTGCAATACCATGGATATAGCTGTTCAAAAGGCATTTAGGGACGCACAGGCCGGTGACACGGTTTTGCTCGCTCCGGCTGCGGCTAGTTTTGATCAATACGGTTCATTCGAAGAGCGTGGTCAGGCTTTTGAGCACGAAATTAAAAAGTTAGTATGATATAAAATATCACATAGTTTCAAATAAAATAATTTAATTAAGAATAAAAAAATTTCAGAAATCAAACAAGAATAAAGTTTATTTCTGCTGGCTTTTTAAGAAGAATTTGGCTACCAGTAATTAATTGATCTTGGAAAACCAAGGCGAGTAAGAGGTAAAAAGGCAGAAACCATGACGGAAATGGCTCATGGAGCAGCACCTAGTTCAGGTGGCGAGGCTATATTATCGCGTTGGTGGCGAACAACTGATTTGTGGACCATGACGTGTATACTCTTATTATTCTCGATTGGTTTACTGCTTAGTTTTGCAGCTTCTCCCCCATTAGCCGAAAAAAATGGGTTTGCTCCATTCCATTATGTGGAAAGGCAGGTAATTTTTGGCTCACTGTCTATAGTAACGATGATTACTTTGTCTATGATGTCTGTAGATTTAGTAAGAAGACTAGCTGTAATTGGTTTTGTTATTTCTTTTATTGGGCTCGTATTACTTCCTGTTTTTGGAACAGACTTTGGAAAGGGCGCAACGCGTTGGTACACTTTGGGATTTGCTTCCTTACAACCGTCCGAGTTCTTAAAGCCTTGTTTTTTGGTTGTAACTGCTTGGATGATTTCAGCTTCTAAGGAAATTAATGGTCCTCCAGGAAAACTAATTTCCTTCGTATTGACTATAGTCGTTTCAGCATTTCTTGTTTTGCAACCCGATTTTGGACAAGCCTGCTTAATTTTGTTTGGTTGGTCAGTCGTATATTTTGTAGCAGGAGCTCCTATTCTTCTTCTTGTTGGGGTGGCTGGTGCGACAATAGGATTAGGTTCTTTCGCTTATATTTACTCAGAACATTTTGCTAGGCGAATAGATGGTTTTTTGTCTCCTGATTTAGATCCTAAAACCCAATTGGGATACGCTACAAACGCCATTCAAGAGGGTGGTTTTTTTGGTGTTGGAGTGGGAGAGGGCCAAGTGAAGTGGTCTCTACCAGATGCTCATACTGATTTTATCATTGCTGTTGCAGCTGAAGAGTATGGATTTGTTCTAGTTGGACTAATTTTAACGATATATGCCTCTATCGTATGTGTTTCGTTAGCCCGGCTACTTCGTGAACGCGATATTTTTGTGCGCTTGGCTGGAACGGGCCTTGTTTCAATGTTTGGTATTCAAGCCGTTATAAACATTGGTGTTGCCGCGAGGTTATTACCGGCAAAGGGCATGACTTTACCTTTCGTAAGCTATGGGGGGTCATCTTTAATCGCAGGTGGCATTGCAATAGGAATTTTGTTGGCTTTAACTCGGAGCCGGCCTCAAAAAAATGTAGCTGATATTTTCATCAAGGGATAAATTGTGGAGACAAAACCTTTAGCAATATTAGCGGCTGGTGGAACGGGCGGGCATATGTTTCCAGCTCAAGCGTTAGCTGAGGAGCTTTTAGTGCGGGGCTGGGAAGTAAAGCTTTCGACTGATTCAAGAGGGGCTAGGTTTACACAAAATTTTCCTAAAGCAGTGAAAATTGAAACAGTTTCTTCAGCAACTTTGGCAAAACACGGATTAATTTCTAAAATAAAAGCTCCTTTCTTAATTCTAGGAGGTATTCTTGCAACTCTAAAAACGTTTTTGAAGCGCCGACCTCATATTATTGTTGGCTTTGGTGGATATCCTACAATTCCAGCCCTTAGCGCGTCCATACTTGTAAGTTTACCAAGAATTATCCACGAACAAAATGGAATTTTGGGAAGGGTTAATCAATTATTTGCCAAAAAAGTTCATTTAGTCGCTTGTGGTACTTGGCCAACAATCTTACCTGAAAATATTACTTCTGAACATATTGGTAACCCAGTTAGAAAAGAAATTCTGTGTCGTTCTGGTGCGCCCTACATACCCCCCGGTAATCATCCTATGTCTATTTTTATAATGGGCGGGTCTCAAGGCGCTACGATTTTGTCGAATATTGTTCCAGAGGCTATATGTACTTTGCCGAATGAATTATTACAATATATTCGTGTTTTTCAGCAAGCGCGTGAAGAAGATTGTCAACGTGTTCGGTCATATTATTCCTCCCAAGGAGTTGCATGTGAAGTTTTACCTTTCTTTGATAATGTAGCTTCACGCCTCAGCGAAGCACAACTTATTATATCCAGATCAGGGGCTTCTTCTGTTGCTGACATTGGCGTG
This sequence comes from Paracoccaceae bacterium, assembly GCA_003332035.1. Taxonomy (GTDB): domain Bacteria; phylum Pseudomonadota; class Alphaproteobacteria; order Rhodobacterales; family Rhodobacteraceae; genus Salinivivens. The sequence goes on along the minus strand of QOQI01000011.1, from coordinate 511 downwards.
GTTGGACGCCCTTCAATTCTCATTCCACTTGGTTCGGCTATCAGAGACGAGCAAACCTTGAATGCCGATCCTTTAAAAAAATTACGAGCTGCTACGGTAATCGCTGAACAGAACCTAACACCTAAAAGACTTAATAAAGCTATAACAAAAATTTTATCTTCACCCGAAATTGCCAGTAAGATGGCCATTCATGCGCACAAAACGGTCTTATTGGATGCCGCTAAGACCTTAGCTGACCGTGTTGAAGAAATATCGGGATTGAACATGAGATGAACTCACTGACCAAACTTCCGATAAATATAGGGGCAATACATTTTGTAGGAATTGGTGGTATTGGAATGTCTGGTATCGCCGAAGTTTTATTAAACTTAAATTATCAAGTTCAGGGTTCTGATATAAAAAAAAGCGCGATTACAGAACGTTTAGAAAAACTTGGTATTAATATTTTTTATGAGCATGATGCTTTAAATCTCAAAAAAACTGCTGTTGTTGTGATTTCTACAGCAGTAAA
>QOQI01000010.1 GCA_003332035.1 Paracoccaceae bacterium | reverse complement strand
AGCCTTTTTCTTGGCTTTATCTGCTAATTGTGAACTCAAGTATAGTTCTTTAATGGGCTTGTGATTTTCCAACATTAAGTGAGTCCAATTTTAATTTAATAAGGTTATCCATAAGCAAATTTAGTTGCTTTCAGCAATAAACTTTTCTGCATCTAGAGCAGCCATACAGCCCATTCCCGCACTTGTTACAGCTTGGCGGTAAATATGATCGGTTAAATCGCCAGCCGCGAAAATACCTGGTATTGAAGTTCTGGTAGTTCCGGGTTCAACTTTAATATACCCACCATTATGTGTTTCTAAAATATCTTTTACCAGCTCGGTAGCAGGCGCGTGTCCAATTGCAACGAAAACTCCTTTGCAGGGCACCTCTGATAGCTTCCCATTCTTAGTGTTTTTGATACGAATGGCTTCGACGCCCAAAGGCGAATCTGTCCCAATTACTTCGTCAAGTTCATGAAACCAGATCGTTTCAATTTTAGGATTTTTAAATAACCTATCTTGTAATATTTTTTCTGCTCTGAGCTCATCGCGTCGGTGGATTAGGGTAACTTTTGAAGCAAAGTTTGTGAGGAAAAGAGCTTCTTCTACTGCTGTATTTCCACCACCAATTACAGCTATTTCCTGTCCCCTATAAAAAAAGCCGTCACAAGTTGCACAGGCAGACACTCCAAAACCTTTATATTTTTCTTCTGATGGCAAACCTAACCATTTGGCTCTTGCGCCAGTTGCAAGGATAATAGCATCGGCAGTATATTTACTTCCACTATCACAAGTTGCTATAAATGGCCTGCTTTTAAGCTCTAATTTTGTAACAATGTCTCCGATTATTTCGCAACCCATTGCTTTGGCGTGGGCTTCCATTCTTACCATTAGATCAGGCCCCTGAACCTCGGTATCCCCTGGCCAATTTTCAACTTCGGTAGTTGTTGTTAGCTGCCCTCCCGGTTCAATGCCTTGTATGAGTATAGGAGAGAGCATCGCGCGACTAGCATAAACGCCAGCAGTATAACCTGCAGGGCCACTTCCTATAATGAGCACTTTGGTATGATGGTAGTCAGACATTTTTTCCTCATATTTATTTTTGGTATACCCGCTGATTTGATGATACAAAACCCCAAAATTTCTTGATATTCAACAATCGACTGTAAAATATTATTTCAATATGTTGGAATAATATTGCGATTATGGGTATTTAATTTATAATATTTAAAAAAATGGAGCAGAGCTATGCCTTTAACACGACTTGACTCAATAGATCGGCTAATTTTAGCAGAACTCCAAGCCGATGGAAAAATGACAAACGTTGAATTAGCAAAACGTGTTGGAATTTCTGCCCCTCCATGCCTTCGCAGAGTAAGGGCTCTTGAGGAGCAAGGTTTCATTAAAGGTTATCACGCAGACGTCGATAGCCGCGCGCTTGGTTTTGAAGTACAGGTTTTCGCAATGGTTGGTTTGCAATCACAAGCTGAAGCTGATCTGCGGCAATTTGAAGAGCTATGCCAGGGTTGGCCTCTTGTTAGAGAATGTCATATGTTAAATGGGGAAGTTGACTTTATGCTGAAATGTGTTGCTCCTGATCTCAGCAGTTTTCAAGATTTTTTAACAGGACAATTAACACCCATGCCTAATGTCGGGTCTGTTAAAACCTCACTTGTTATACGTGCTGAAAAAGACGAACCCGGGGTCCCTTTCGATGTTTTGGAGGATAGATTAACCAAGCGTCCCTAAAGCATGATAGTGGATATAAGTCTTCCATAGTCTAATTCATTTTTGTGACAACTCCTTCGATATGAAAAGAATTTTTTTGGGTCGCTGTAGGTGCAATGGCCGGTCCACTCAATGGACGTAATATTTTCTTCCCTCAAGAGATTTAGGCTGAAGTTGGGTAAGTCAAAATGATATTTTTTGGTTTCAGAGTTAAAACTAAAAAAGTTTCTATTATTTTTATTTAAGCCGATAAATTTTTCAAAAAAATCCAAACCAACCTCATAGGCTGTTTGACTAATACATGGACCTATTACTGCAGAAATTTCTTTCCTTTCGGCGCCCAAGGATTCCATTTTATCTATGGTTGAATTTAAAATCCCATTGAGCGCTCCACGCCACCCGGCATGTGCAATTCCGATAACACTATTTTTTTCATCAGCGAAAATTACTGGCTGGCAATCAGCTGTTAAAACTGAAAGTAAAAGGCCTGGTGTATTTGTTACGAGAGCATCCGCTTTTGGCGCTATTTCAAACTTTTTGTCGCATATTATTGCTTCAATAGAATGAATTTGATTAACACCGATTATATTGTCTACGTATGTTCCCATATGCTGCGCGACAAGATTACGATTACTTAGTACAGTTTTCGCATCATCATTGGAACTTATTCCACAATTCAGCCCTTTGTATATTCCTTTCGAGCCACCTCCTTTTCTAGTAAAAAAACCATGCCTAAAGTTTTTAAGTAGTGAGGACTGAACGCTTATGACTTTCATTGCTCAAAACCCGGTGGGCAAGGGGCATGTTTTGGAAATAAGGATAAAGCCTTAAATAAACTACCCATTTCCTCTGGATGGGTTAAGCGTCGATGTGCAGCAATGTGGTTTTCCAGATCTTTCCCACTTAAATTTTTTGCTAATTTTTTTGCTCGATGAGTTATTCCTAATCTTTCAAGCAGAACTCCTTGTGTAGTCAATTTACTAAAAGCGCATCCAGAACTGGTAGCAAGAATTTCAAAATCTACGTGTGCGGTGATATCTACCTTTCCTGGAGAAATAAAAATATCACAATATTTATGGCTCTTTACCGCCTGTAGAGTATCACCAAGAGAGTGCCAGTCACCATAATCGATCACGATGGCTAAACCACCAAATTTATTAATATGAGTTCCAATACTCCTAGAAAGCTGAGCTGCAGTCATATTTAACTCAACAAAATCTCCATCAGAAGTATCAGTGAGTCTATTGTTTAAAAAACTATTCTTAGTTGGTTTTTTTTCTAAACCGTAGGTAAGTTCATTATCAACTAATTGGACAGTTCTTCTGAAAAAATTGTTTCCTTTTCGTAAAAACTGTTCGATAGGAAGAGCATCGAAAAATTCGTTTGCGATCAAAAATAAATGCTTACCATCAAAACATGGAAACTCATTATGCCAAAATATTTTGTATCCAGAGAGTGCTTTTTTTTGTTTGAGTTTTAAATTTTGTGATGCCTCGATCAAATGAATTTCTGTTGCATTGAGGAACTCAGGATGGTTTTTTAGTGTCCTCAACACATCGGCCATCAACGTTCCCCGTCCAGGGCCAAGTTCGGCAAGTATAATTTTAGAAGGAGAGCCTTGATCCATCCAAGCTTGTAATATTGACATAGCTAATAGTTCGCCAAACATTTGTGAAACTTCAGGGGCAGTTGTAAAATCGCCGCCAGTACCAAAAACTGTTTCTTTCATATAATAACCATAGATGGGATGAAATAAACATTTTTGGATGTAGTGCGACAAAGGCATAGGGCCTTTCAAGTTGATTTCTTCAATCAAAATTGACTTCAAGTTTGTCATGCCGTTTTGTTCTTTGATGATGTGAAACACAAAACAAATCCAATAAATATCATCGGTATAGAAAGTATTTGCCCCATAGTTAAACCCATCTCTCCAATCTGGATGAAAAAACCTAGCGGATTGCTTGGGCTTTGAAACTGCTCGTCTGGCTGACGGAAAAGTTCAACAAAGCTACGCGACAAACCGTAGCCAATAAAAAATACACCCGCTAAAAAACCTGGATCTCTCAACACTTTCTTTCTAAAAGCAAGAAAGAGAAGTAAGAGAAAAAGAATTAAACCTTCTAAAATAGCCTCATAAAGTTGGGAGGGATGTCTGACGCATGGATCTATCAAATCTCCACAGACTTTAGAAGCGTCTGGGCTTGTTACTATAAAGCCCCACGGGACATCGGTTGTTCGTCCCCAAAGCTCATCATTTATAAAATTCGCTATTCTTCCTAAAAATAAACCGACAGGTGATCCTAGAGCTAACAGATCAGCTCCTGATTTGATAGCAACAGAGTTGCGTTGGAAAAATAAAAAACCAGCTATAGCAACACCAAATAGGCCGCCATGAAACGACATTCCGCCTTGCCAAACAAACATTATTTCAACAGGGTTATTGAAAAAATAGGTGGGGTTATAAAAAATCACATAACCCAGACGCCCACCTAAAATTATTCCTAAAACCAAATAAGTTACTAGATCTTCAAGCTTTGCTGCTTGCATGGGAGCGATATTTCCAGGCCAAAGACTATTTCTCTTCAAGGCTACTGCTGCTATCCGCCACCAAGCTATAATTCCCACAACATATGCCAAAGCGTACCAGTAAAGCGTGAATTTGAAGCTACCTAAAGAGATAGTAAAAATATCCGGACTTATGCCTTCTGGGAATGGGATCATATTTTACTCCTAACTCTTCGTGCAGTGAGATGATATTAAAAGTCAACCTTGAGATAAGCCACAATTTGCCCCATATAATTAAATGAAACTCAAATGGAGATTATTGATGCAGTCACGTAATAAAATTTTGGATGATGTTTCGCAACTTATGACAAATGCTATGGGGGTGGCCCAAGGAGCACGGGAAGAAGCGGAAACCGCAGTAAAGTCTATTATAGATAGATGGTTAGCAGATCATGATTTTGTAACACGTGAAGAGTTTGATGCTGTTAAGGCGATGGCTCAAAAAGCCCGAGAAGAAAATGAAAATTTGAAAGCTCGTTTAGATGCTGCCGAAAAGAAGCTTAAAAAATAAAGCTGTTTATATCTAGTTTTATCAATGAATGAAATTCGGAAGACATATAATTTTTGTCTTCCGAATTTTTTTTTATTTTTTTTAAAATCCCTCTTTACAGAATGAACAAAGCAAAGCACCATATGTGGTGTAAAGTCTTGTCAAATACACAGTACTTTGGGCAGGCACCAATTTCTTGGGGAATTTATATGTCCTCAGTGTAATGCAACAAAAAGAGGTCACGCAATGGCACTGACTGAAGCGTTTTTAGAAGATGAAATTCATCCCATCGATATTGTGGAAGATCTTGCAGAACACCATGAGTGGGAATTTGATAGAATAGAAGAAAACCAAATTGCTATGGTGGTGCAAGGGCAATGGAGAACATATTCAATTACACTTGCATGGTCTGATTTTGACGAGACTTTGCGTCTTATTTGTTCGTTTGAAATGGAACCTCCAGAGGAGAAATTAAAAGATCTCTATGAAACATTGAACGTTGCAAATGATAGATGTTGGACGGGAGCTTTTACATTTTGGGAAGAACAGAAGCTGATGGTATACCGATATGGGCTGGTTCTTACTGGTGGGCAAATCGCAACTGCTGAACAAATTGATACTATGATTTCATCTGCTGTTGTTACTGCTGAAAAGTATTATCCTGCTTTTCAGTTAGTAATATATGACAATCAAAGCCCAATTAGTGCAATGCAAGTAGCGATAGCAGAAGCGTATGGGCACGCCTAATTTTAGGCCAACGGAAATAACAGTGAGCTAATAATGAATTTAGATGATATTAAGGCAAGAGGCCTTATCCTAATCGGTTGTGGTAAAATGGGTTCAGCAATGCTTTCGGGATGGTTAGCTTCTGGAATACCTGCAGCAAGTATTTGGATATCAGACCCACAACCAAGCGCTTGGCTTGCTACAACTGGAGTTAACGTAAATAAAAGTTTGCCTAAAAGTCCTGCCGTTTGTTTAGTTGCAGTGAAGCCACAAATTATCTTTGAGGCTCTTTCAAATTTAAATGATTACAAAAAGAGCGATACATTATTTATCTCAATTGCTGCTGGAATAAAGCTTAAACAATTAGAGCAAGCAATTTCCTCAACTAGCAAAATTATTAGAGCTATGCCAAATACTCCTTCTGCAGTTGGTAAAGGAATAACAGCGCTTATTGGTAATTCTGTAGCTAAAGATGAGCATATGGAAATTGCAAAAAATCTGTTGGAAGAAATAAGTGAAGTAGTTGAGATAGAAAGTGAAGATCAGATGGACATAGTAACTGGGCTCTCAGGTTCTGGTCCAGCATACGTCTTTTATCTAATTGAAGCTCTTGCAAACGCAGGAAGGGAGTTAGGTCTTTCTGAAGACAAGGCATTACATTTGGCGAAAGCTACGGTAGCAGGCTCTGGCATTTTGGCAATGAGCTCTTTAGAACATCCAAGTGTGCTTAGAGAAAATGTGACGAGCCCAAATGGCACCACTCAAGCTGGCTTGGATGTTTTAATGGATCAAAAAAATGGTTTGAAGCCTTTGATGGAGCGAACTGTTGAAGCTGCTGCAAGAAGATCGAAAGAATTAGGTAATGGCTGAAATTGATTTTGAACATTTTCTAGCTATCGATATTCGTGTTGGCACCGTAAGTCGAGCGGAAGCATTTCCTGAGGCACGCAAGCCGGCGGTTAAACTTTGGGTCGACTTTGGCTTAGAAATTGGAGAAAAAAAGTCATCGGCACAAATCACTGAATATTATGATTATGATACTTTAGTGGGAAAGCAGGTGATGGGTGTTATTAATTTTCCACCACGACAAATAGGACCTTTCATGTCGGAAGTTTTAATACTTGGATTTATGGACACTAATGGATCAGTGATTTTAGCTGTCCCAGACAAACCTGCGCCTGATGGGTCTTCGTTGTGTTAAAGTTGGTATCAGTCACCAATTGCTTCACGCCAATGACGGCGGCATAGCGAAATATATGTTTCATTTCCACCTATTTGTATCTGAGCGCCATCCTTAATTACATTACCATTTTCATCCTGGCGTATAACCATAGTGGCTTTTTTACCGCAATAACAGATAGTCCTAATTTCTCGCATCTCATCTGCTATAGCCAATAGTGCGGCTGATCCTGGAAATAACTTCCCTTGGAAGTCTACCCTTAATCCGTAACACATTACTGGCACGCTTAAATCATCAACTGCGCGAGCTAGTTGCCAAACCTGTTCCTCAGTCAAAAATTGTGCTTCGTCTATGAAGACACATGAACAAGGCCCTTTTTTCAACCTAGACTCAATTTTTTGAAACATATTTTCTTGGTTGTCAAAAGTATCACCATCAGAGGAAATACCTATTCTTGATCCTATTTTTCCGTCACCAGCCCTTTTATCAAAGCGTGCTGTAATAAGATAGGTCTCCATCCCTCTCTCTTGGTAATTGTGAGAGGCTTGAAGCAAAAGTGTAGACTTGCCAGCATTCATAGTTGAATATTGAAAATATAACTTCGCCATAGGTATCAGCAATGCAGCTAATGTCCTAAATTGACAAGATGAAAAACTCTGCTTGTTGTTAAAAATTTATATCAAAAAAATTTACTTTAAGTTTTCAATTTACAAGAGCAGTTTTAGACTAGGATATTTTTTTAACTAAATTCCTTGAACTATAGCCCTTCAAATTCACATAAAATATGAATGGGAATTCCCATTTTTTCTAATTTCTTGCTTCCACCTAAATCTGGTAAATTAACGATAAAAGAGCAGCCCAAAATTTCTCCACCTAGTTTTTCTACTAAAGCTATACCGGCCTCGGCTGTGCCCCCTGTTGCAAGTAGGTCGTCTACTATAAGTACTTTATCGCCAGCAGATAATGCATCTTCATGTATCTCAAGGGTAGCTTTTCCATATTCTAGTTCATAATCTTGAGCTATTGTTTTACTGGGGAGTTTTCCTTCTTTTCGGATCGGTATAAAACCACATTTTAATTCTTTTGCAATTGCTCCACCAATTATAAACCCTCTTGCCTCTAGACCTATGACTTTGTCAATTTTGGTCTTTTTGTGGGGCTCTGTCAGTCTGTCTATACATTCCTGAAAGCCCTTAGCGTTGTCGAATAACGTTGTAACGTCCCTAAACATGATACCTTCAATTGGAAAATCTGGTATTGTTCTTATAAGGTTTTTGATCAATGACATGTCCGGAGTACCCCTACTTATCAATAAAAAATGTAGATCAATATTGTTAGCTTAGTATCTTTTAATGGAGTTTAAAATTGTCGTAAACTCACGAGTTAGCCTAAGTTATCCAAAAATTTCTATAACCTTCTCATACCATTTTGAGATTTGTGGACCATACTGCTTTTAAATCGGTATAATCTCGATTAGTGACACACTAAGAAACATATTGGAAACCCTGTAAATGAAACAAACCCTTCTAAATGCTTTTGCGACTTTGAATAAACCAGATTTAAACTTTATGAATGATGAAGGTCTATCAATTTCTCGGGTTAGAACGGAGCTATTGTCCGGACTAACTGTCTCTTTAGCTCTGATTCCAGAAGCAGTTGCTTTTGCGTTTGTCGCTGGGGTGCATCCTTTGGTTGGTCTTTATGCTGCTTTTCTTGTTGGTTTAGTAACCGCAATTTTAGGAGGGCGTCCAGGAATGATTTCTGGAGCTACCGGAGCGTTAGCGGTGGTTATGGTAGCACTAGTTGCTGAACATGGCGTGGAGTATTTATTCGCTACAGTAGTTTTAATGGGGGCCCTACAAATTTTCGCAGGCGTTATGCAATGGGGAAAGTTCATCCGTTTGGTTCCTCATCCTGTAATGTTAGGTTTCGTGAACGGACTAGCAATTGTAATTTTCTTGGCTCAATTAACACAATTCAAAGTGCCTGGCACGGTTGAAATTTCGGGTCATGGCTCTTCAGGCGGTGAATGGCTTAGTGGTGGTTCCTTATATATGATGTTAGCGTTAGTTGCTCTGACAATGTTTATCATATACGTCATGCCGCGCATTACGCGCATTATCCCAGCGCCTCTTGCTGGTATAGGTGTTGTGGCAGGCCTTGTTATTTTCTTTGGCTTGGATGTTCCTAGAGTTGGCGACATGGCGTCAATTCAAGGAAGTTTACCTCCGTTTCACATCCCATCAGTTCCATTAAGTTGGCAAACATTGGAAATTATATTTCCTTATGCCGTCATTTTGGCGGCTATTGGCTTAATCGAAAGTCTTTTAACTCTTAATTTAGTTGGTGAAATGACAGGTAAAAGAGGAGGTGCAAGTCAGGAATGCATAGCGCAGGGACTTGCTAATACCGCAACTGGCTTTTTTGGTGGAATGGGTGGATGCGCTATGATTGGCCAATCTATGATCAATGTTAAGTCGGGGGGGAGAACACGAATAGCAGGGATCGCAGCTGCACTTTTTCTATTAGGTTTTATATTAGTAGGAGCCCCAATTATAGAAATGATACCTTTGGCAGCACTTGTTGGTGTTATGTTCATGGTCGTTATAGGAACATTTGCATGGAACTCATTTAAAATTCTTAGAAGAGTCCCGCTTACCGATGCTTTTGTAACAATTTTGGTGACCATTGTAACAGTTATATCAGATTTAGCCGTTGCAGTTGTTGTGGGTGTAATTGTTTCGGCACTAGCTTATGCTTGGAACAACGCGAGAAGAATTCACGCTCATACAGAAATTTCAGAGACCGGTGCTAAAATCTACCGTATTCAAGGCCCTTTGTTTTTTGGTTCTTCAGATGGATTTTTAGAGTTATTTGATGTTAAAAATGATCCTAACGAGATTATTATTGAGTTTTCAGACAGTCGGGTTGTAGATCAATCTGCCCTTCAGGCGATTGAGGCAATTGCTGGTAAATATGAACTTGCTAATAAGCGAATTCAGCTCAGACATCTCAGCCGCGATTGTCATAATTTGCTGACGAAAGCTGGCCATCTAGTTATCGATAGTGACGACGATCCAGATTATGCTCTTGCTGTTAACTATTCGGTTAAAACTGGCATTTTAGATAATGGTCATTGACTATTTTGATAGGCACCAGCGCATTATTGCCTTTTGCACATGCAGACGATTTTCTGCTTCATCAAATATAACTGAGTTTTTTCCGTCCAGCACGCCAGAAGTTGCTTCTTCATTTCTGTGGGCTGGCAAACAATGCATAAATAGAGCTTCATGATTTGCTTTAGACATAAGTTCCTCATTTACCTGAAATGCTTTAAGTTGATTATGCCTATTCTGTTTCTCTTCTGGATTATCATGCATACTTACCCAAGTATCAGTAGCTACTAAGTCTGCATCTTTTATTGCTGATATCGGATCCCTATCTATTTTAAAATCAATCTTAAGGTTTTTGGCATTTTTGATTAAATTCTTTGGAGGGTCTAATTCTTTAGGCCCCGAAAAAATGAGTGAGAAATTGAATTTTTCGGCTGCCTGTAAAAAGCTATTAAAAACGTTATTACTATCACCGAACCAAACGACCTTTTTACCTTTTATTGAACCTCTCTTTTCCTCAAATGTCATAATATCTGCCATTATCTGGCAGGGATGACTTTCGTTAGTCAATCCATTTATAACTGGCACTGTTGAGTGTTTGGCCATTTCGTATAGAGTTTGGCTTTCAAATGTTCTCAACATAATCAAGTCTACATAACGGCTTAAGACGCGTGCCGTGTCGGATATAGTTTCTCCCTTGCCAAGATGCATTTCAGTTCCTGAAAGTAACATCGGTTGACCTCCAAGTTGGCGGACACCGACGTCAAAGCTCGTTCTCGTTCTAGTGGATGGTTTTTCAAAGACTAAAGCAACAATATGCTGACTTAATGGTTGGCCCTCGTCATATGTTCCCTTAGGAAGGTCAAGCCTATCGGTCTTCATCTTTTGTGCATGTTTGAGTATGCCTGTAAGGTCCTCAGTAGACATCTCATTTATATTTAAAAAATGCTTCATGGTTCACAATTTTTTTTGAATATCTTCTATTAAGAAAGTTCTGTCATCACGCAATCTAATTTTTCAAGCGCTTGTTTTATTTCTTTATCAGAAATAGTTAATGGGGGCAAAAGGCGCACTACGTTGTCTCCTGCTGGCACCGTTAGCAGTTTGTTTGAATAACCAGCATTCACAACATCGATATTTTGGACCTTACATTTAAGTCCAAGCATAAGACCTTTGCCGCGCACTTCTTCAAAAATAGAAGTGTTTTTATTTAGCAGTTCCGAAAGCCCGGCACGAAAATTTTTTGCTTTGTGGTTAACATCAAGCAAAAAATTAGGATTAGAAATAATATCCATAACTTTTAGCCCTATAGAACAACCTAATGGGTTTCCTCCATAGGTCGATCCATGAGTCCCAGCAGTCATTCCACTTGCGGCATTTTCTTTTGCAAGAACTGCACCCAATGGAAATCCGCCGCCTATTCCTTTTGCCACCATCATAATGTCTGGTTCAATTTCTGCCCATTCGTGAGCGAACAATTTACCTGTTCGTCCAACACCACATTGGACTTCATCAAGTATCAATAAAATTTTATTTTCGTCACAAAATTCACGAATTCCTTTTAAACATTGTTCGGGTACTACTCTGATGCCGCCTTCTCCCTGAATAGGTTCAAGTAAGATGGCGGCAGTTCTATCTGAAATTGAGTTCTTTATCGCCTCATGATTGTTCCAATTTATGCTTAAAAAGCCAGGCAATAAAGGTCCAAAACCCTTAGTCATCTTTTCGGATGCTGTCGCTGCTATGCCTGCTGATGAGCGACCATGAAAAGAGCCTTCAAATGTAATTATTTCGAACTTATCATGGTAACCTTTTTCAAACCAATATTTTCGAGCCATCTTGACAGCTAGTTCACAAGACTCGGTCCCTGAATTTGTAAAAAAAACAGTATCGGCAAATGAATTTTCCACTAATATTTCCGCCAGGGCACGTTGCTGTGGAATTTCATATAGGTTTGATACGTGCCAAAGTTTTTCCGCTTGAGATTTTATGATTTTCACAAGATCAGGATGAGCATGGCCTAAAGAATTTACTGCAATCCCAGATGCTAAGTCTAAAAAGTGACTTCCGTCTGCTTCTGTTAACCAAGCACCTTTGCCTTTCACAAATTCCAAATCTGCTCGCGCATATGTTGGTAATACAGGGGTAATCATATTTCACTATTAAATTATTTGTTACTGAAGATCCTTGTATAACCTATCTGAAAGTTAGGACAAACCCTTTTTGAAACTCTAATGGGTTTATAGTCACTAAAAAGCTTTCAATTTCATCATTAGTCGTCAGGCCGTGAAATAGAAAATATTTCTCTAACCACACTGTAATCTCGATAACCTAGACGAGTGAGGGGATTAAACTTACTTACGTCAAATTTCCCCTCGACAACATAATCATCGTGCATATGGACACCGATAACTTCGCCGAAAACGGCAAAATTTGCAGCTCCTGGTAACTCTATAATTTTAACTAATTTACATTCTAATGCAGCTGGTGCGCCAAGAACTCGCGGGCATTCTATTAAATTACAGTCTGTTTTTTTTAATTCTGCGTGTTCAAATTCATCAATGTTTGCTGGCAAAGATTTTGATGTTGCATTCATTTGATGTCGCATCTCGTATGATACTATGTTTACGCAAAATTCATTTGTATCCCTTATATTCGCTACAGAGTCTTTGGTTCCATCTCTATCAGGTTTATCTCCTGTAGAAGCAAACATAACTTGTGGTGGAACATAAGCCACTGCGTTGAAAAAAGAATATGGGGCGATATTATCAATCGATTTTTTATCTCTTGTTGAGATCCAGCCAATCGGACGGGGCGTGATAATTGCGTTGAATGGATTATTTTTGAGTCCATGACCTTCTTCGGGTTTATAAAACATTTTAAAACTCCCTTTGAACATGAGATAGAGCCATGTTAACTCGCGTTCTAGGTATATTTGCAAATTTGTTCAATTCTTTGTGATAATTTCGCTTAGAGGGGTCTCACGTGTATGTGATAAAGACAGAAAAAAAAGCTGATTACTGGGAAGTTGAAGCATTATTTGACTTATGTTTTGCTCCTGGTAGGGAAGCTTTGTCTTCGTACCGTTTGAGAGAAAATAGTAAACCTATATCCGAGCTTTGCATGGTAGCAAGAGATAAAGAGCAAATTTTAGCTGGTGCTGTTCGTTATTGGCCTGTTAAAATCCAAGAACATGAGGCTTTGTTACTAGGTCCCATAGCTGTTCATCCAACCAGGCAAGGGGAGGGCCTGGGTAGTTTGTTAATTAAAGATAGTTTGGTATCGGCTAAAGAGTTGGATTATTCTAGGGTCATTTTAATAGGTGATTTTCCTTATTATGGTCGTTTAGGCTTTAAAAAATTGACAAATATTAGAATGCCAGAACCAACAAACCCAGATCGTATCCTAGGAATTGAACTGGTTATCGGCGCCTGGAGTATTCCAAGTGGGTTGGTAAAAAGTTATAAATAAATTTCTATTTTCATCCTATCAATTGAAATTTTGATCACTTTCCTTTGAGCTTAATTTAAGTTATCCGCAGATATGCCCAGATATGCTTTAAAAATCGAATATGATGGCGCTCCTTTTGTTGGGTGGCAGCGTCAGCGAAGCCAACTTTCTGTGCAAGGTTCAATTGAAAAATCCCTTTCGAAGTTAGAAAATAAAGAGCATACAATAGCTGGCGCTGGGCGAACTGATGCGGGTGTTCATGCAAAGTCTCAAGTTGCGCATTGTGATTTAGATAAAGAGTGGGAGCCTTTTCGGCTTTCTGAAGCGTTGAATTTTTATTTGAAGCCTCTCCCGATAGCTATAACTGACTGTGCTCTAGTTGATAAAGACTGGCATGCGCGCTTTTCTGCTTTGGAAAGAAAATATTTGTTTCGGCTACTCGTTAGGCGAGCACCATCGGCGCATGAGGCTGGGTTTGTATGGCAAATTGGACATTCTCTTGATTTGTCCAAGATGATAGAAGCCTCTGAATGCCTAGTTGGTAAACATGATTTTACAACATTTCGTTCGTCTATGTGCCAAGCTAAAAGTCCCATAAAGACCTTAGATGAAATCAAAATTGACCGCATTGAAGGATGGTCCGGTGAGGAGTTCAGGTTCCAATTCAGGGCACGAAGTTTTCTTCACAACCAAGTTCGCAGTTTTGTTGGGACGTTGGAACGCGTAGGTGCCGGAGGCTGGAATCCTATCGATGTAAAAAAAGCCTTGGATGCAAAAGACCGGTCAGCTTGTGGCCCGGTTTCACCGCCGCATGGATTATATCTTACGGATGTTCTTTATAATTCCAATCCATTTGCTTAGATAACCGCAGTTTTAATGACAAATATAACCTATTGGTTTCTTTTTTTTGTATTCAAAGTCGCTTGAGACTTTGATGGATATTCTGGCCAAAAATGCTTTGGGTATTGGCCCCTCATATCTTTTCTGACATCAGCGTACGAGTTATCCCAAAAAGAGGCTATGTCGGTAGTAGTTTGTATTGTTCTTCCTGCAGGTGATAGGAATGTAATCCTGATTGGGATACCAGCGCTCATCGGATGCGTTATCTGACCATACATTTCTTGTATACGTATTGATATTTCGGGTAACTCATTTTCATAAGTAATTTTAATTTTACGTCCAAGTGGTGAGATGAAATAAGCTGGCGCCAGTTTTTCTAACAGTTGCAACTCTTCCCAGTTTAAGAGTGACTTAAGCGCCTTTAAGCCGTCAAATTTTTTCCAATCGTCTGCTGACTTGATGCCACCCAAAAAAGGCGCTAACCATGTGCTCCTCGTAGCCATTAATTTTTTATCTGACATATCAGGAAATTTATCCCCAGCCATTTTAACCCTTGCCAAAAACGTTTTGGCGTTTTCTGAATGAAAAAACCCAAGTTGCTCCACACCCTCCAGCATAGCATTAATAAGCATGTTAATTGGTGGATCACGCCAAACTTTTTCTTCTAAGATTAACTGACCAAGCTTTTCTTGGTGGTGAGCAAGTATTTTTTTCTGTCTCTTAGACCATTCACAACTTTTTAATGATAAAACTTGGTTCCCAAACAATTTTTTAATTTCTGATAGTGTAATGGGCGTGCAGTGTCGAAGTTTAGCTTCTTGAAGGTTTCCGTCGAGGTTGCATGCGACTATAAAGGGTGAAGACCTGAGAGGATCATTTTCCGCCATTACAGCGCCTTTGCCGTTTGATAAAATATATCGGGGTCTTTCTCCCTTTCTGCGCTTTGCAATTCGGTCAGGGTATGCGAGGGCTACAAGCTGAGCGATTGTATAGTCGGACTGATTTATTAAATGTTTTGAAAGTCGGCTGGCTTCTTTCATTATTCTTTTTACTGTTGGTATTCTTAGTGAACCTGAATTACTGGAGGTTTGTTTTTTGTAGCTTTTGATAGCACTAATTCTTAAATTGATGTCTGAGCTATCAACGTTGTTAAGAGGGTCTGCATCTGAAAGAATTGACGTAAGTAAAGCAGCATCTTTCCCGCCGATTAGAATTATCTTGGCTAATCTTGGGTGCAATGGTATTTTCGACAATAACCGGCCGTTTTTTGTAATTTGAAGCTGTTCATTTACCGCTCCAAGCATCTGCAGCACTTTGTAAGCTTCCGAAAGTGCTTTCTTATTTGGTCTCGTCAGTAATGCTAGACCATCTATATTACTACCCCACATTGCGAGCTCTAAAGCAAACGGGGTCAAATCTGAATTTTCAATTTGAGACGGGGAAAAATCTGGAAAACTACCATCCTGTGTCTTTGACCACAGTTTGTAACAAACTCCTGGATTTAATCTGCCCGCGCGCCCCATGCGTTGGCGTGCTTCTGCTTTAGATATCTTTTGGGTAACCAAACGGTCCATGCCAGAGTTTGCGTCATATATGGATCGCTTCGAAAGGCCACTGTCTATGACAGTATCTATTCCCTCAATAGTCAACGAAGTCTCGGCAACATTTGTTGCAAGAACAATTTTTCGTCCCTCTAATATTGGTTTAATTGCTTTTTGCTGATCTTTGAATTCCAACCTCCCATAAAGTGGAAATACGTGACAATTATCTGGGACTTTATTTTTCAAAGTGGATGCCAATTTAATTATTTCAGCTTCTCCTGGTAAAAAAACAAGTAGACTGCCTTTGTTTTCATTAAACGCCTGCAATATGACATCCGTGATGAGTTTGCCAACAATCTGATCCTGCGCCACGGGTTTTGCTTGCCATCGAGGTGTGACATGAAAACTTTTGCCTTCACACGAAATTATTGGAGCGTCTTGCATTAATTTTGAAACAGCACTTATTTCTAATGTTGCCGACATAACTAAGATTTTCAAATCTTCTCTAAGTACACTTGCTATCTCAAGACAAAAAGCGAGCCCTAAATCGGCATTTAAACTCCTTTCATGAAATTCATCAAAGATTACGGTGGATATTCCAGTTAGCTGTTGGTCTTCCTGGATCATCCTTATTAAAATCCCTTCCGTTACCACCTCAACTTTCGTTTGTTCATCACATTTAGATTCACCTCGAATTCTATATCCTACCGTTTTTCCTAGCGGTTCACCTAATGTCTGAGCCATTCTTGAGGCAACTTGCTTAACAGCAAGACGCCTTGGTTCCAGCACTATTATTTTCCCATTTGAGAAAGCAGGATTTTTAGTCAGACTAATTGGAATAGCCGTTGACTTTCCTGCACCTGGTGGTGCTGAAAGGACGGCTCTTTTATCACTAACTAGTTTTTCCACTAGTTCGTCTAGAACTTCAAATATGGGTAGCTTTGTTAACAAGATTGTTTAACGTCTAGTAAATTTAGTTCGTCCGCGTAAAGCTTTTATCTCCAAACTTTCGACTGCATAAATTTCATTTCGCTTGATATAATTTATCGTGAAAGGAAAGATTTTACCTTCCTTCATTTCTTCATCCGTATAGCCATCCTGGCGTATATAGTCACCACGACACTGGGCAGAATTTTTTTGAATATTAATTTTAGATAATATGATTTCGATCCTCCGAGCCCCGTCAAAGAGGTTAATTTTTTGCGTACAAAGTGCCTTTTCAATTCTATCACCCATAACTAAATGAATAGCCGTCATTGGATCTACGGTTCCTTTTTGCGACTTAGGCTGTGCCCAGTGAGGTTTGGGAGCTTTCGCGGAAGTTATTTTTGGTATCATTTTATGATAAACTATTGATTTTTCCTCTTTTCTTCGGCCTGTATCTGATTTTTCGCTGTAAGAGCTTGGATAATATTTTGACTTAGAAAGCCTCCCCTGTGTCTGGGCTACGAATTTATATTTAGTAACAACTCTAGCAAAGCCTTTAGATCTCAGAATGCCAGAAATATCATATTGATTAGATTCTTTTTTAATTGAGTAGACTAATTCACCTACTTTTAAGCCCCACAGAAAAACATCGAAGCTATATTGTTCAGTTTTTGCAGAAAGAGTATTTGCACAAATTAGTATCGCATAGACACAAGAGACAATGAATAGTTTTTGTTTGTTTTTCATGATTAATTTATAACTTATCTATCAAGCAAAATAATTTCAGGCTAAACAAGGCAAGAAAAGCAGGATAAGGTCAACCAACAATTTTAGGTTTATACGGAAGCTGGTCAAAATGACTGACTTTAACAAAATGGCTGAAAGTTTAATAGCTGGCGATAGGCGAGCTTTGTCCAGGGCTATTACATTAGCAGAAAGCTCACGTGACGATCATAGAAAATCAGCTGTTTCTCTCATCAGCTTACTTGAAAAAAAGTCAGAAAAACAGGCAATTCGCATTGGTCTTTCGGGTACACCTGGTGTTGGAAAATCAACTTTTATTGAAGTTTTTGGATCCTATCTTACAGATTTAGGATTAAGCGTTGCGGTTCTTGCCGTGGATCCCAGCTCTGTGAGATCAGGAGGTTCTATACTAGGGGATAAAACTAGGATGACTCTCTTAGCTCGAAACCCTGCTGCTTTTATACGACCCTCTCCAAGCCAAACTCATTTGGGCGGGGTAGCGCGTCGTACTCGGGAAACTGTAAAGATATGTGAGGCTGCAGGGTTCGACGTAATATTAATTGAAACTGTTGGCGTTGGACAATCTGAAACTATTGTTTCGGAAATTTGTGATATTTTTACTCTGCTGCTTGCGCCGGCTGGTGGCGATGAATTGCAAGGTGTTAAGCGAGGGATAATGGAACTAGCTGACATTATTTTGGTGAACAAAGCCGATGGTGATTTAAAAGATCAAGCAACAAGAACTTGCGCTGACTACTCTGGAGCTCTCAGATTGCTGAGAAAACGTCCTCAGGATCCAGAAGGTTTTCCAAAGGCGATGACTGTCTCAGCTTTAGAGAAAGCTGGAATTAGTGAAACATGGAAAGTCATTTCTGAATTAGTCGGGTGGCGCAAGGAAAAAGGCTATTTTCAACTTAATCGTACTGCCCAGTCTAAATTCTGGCTTCTTGAGGATGTTAGGTATCAATTATTGTCAGTTTTAGACAAAGATCCTATCAAAGCGGATCTCTTAAAAATTGCTGAAGAAGTTGCTTTGGGGAAGAAAAATTTAGCATTGGCAGCTAATCAAATATTAAAAGAAATCTCAATAAAAAAGGGCGAGCTGGGCTAAATTAATTTTATCATTAAAGGTTATTTTCCAGAAAAATATTTGTTTTATTATTGCTCTATTATTATAGTATTTTTCGCCGGAAGGTGCTTGACGAGCATATAGAATTTCCCTAGAAGCACTCAAATGAATTCAAGCAGACCTATTGATTTATGTAATGATAAATCGTTGTAAAAGCGTCGCTTGTTAGGAAAAAGTTAGGAAGTTATAATGTCGCGCCGTTGTGAATTAACAGGTAAAGGGCCAATGACTGGCAACAATGTGAGCCATGCCAATAATAAGACACGTAGAAGGTTTTTACCAAACCTTAATGAGGTGACACTCCAATCTGAAACTTTGGGGCGTGGTGTAAAATTGAGAATTTCAGCGGCAGCACTGCGAACTGTTGATCATAGAGGGGGCCTCGATGCCTTCCTTGCAAAGGCAAAAGATAACGAGCTGTCAGGAAACGCCCTGAAAGTAAAAAAAGAAATCGCCAAAGCGCTAGAAGTATAATTATCGTAGCGCACAAATGTCTATTTTGTCTTTTATAATCTATTTTAAACGAGCGTTCTAAATATTGAAAATAACGTTTTTTCTTTCAGCGCTTTCATTAATTTCAATCTTTTCTTCGAGCTTAAGTGCTGGCGAAATTATGGTTTCTGATGCCTACGCTAGATCATCGGGCCCTCTCGCTAAGGCAGGTGCGGCTTATATGAAAATAATGAACCACTCCAGCGAAAACGATCGTCTGATAAGTGTATTCTCTGATATTGCAAAAAAAACTGAACTTCACAGGCATTTAAAAAGTGATAACGGTGTCATGAAAATGGTGCGCATAGATGAGGGAATTAAAGTTGGACCTATGAAACAACATGCTCTTGCTCGCGGTGGTGATCATATCATGTTCATGGGTCTTAAAGAGCCTTTTGAAACAGGAAAAATTATACCGGTAACACTTCTTTTTGAAAAAGCAGGAAAGGTTGGTATTGAGATTGTCGTGGATCAAAATAGGAAAGAGAAGAAAAACTCCCATTCACACACCCACTAAATGGGATTAGAGGAATGATAAAGTCTGTCCTCTTTGTTTGTCTTGGCAATATTTGTAGGTCACCAACTGCTGAGGCTATATTCAGAGAAAAATTAAAATCTTCTAAGCTTGATATTTTTTGTGATAGTGCTGGAACGGCATCATGGCATGTCGGATCATCTCCGTATGAGCCCATGCAGGTGGCGGCAAAAGATCGAGGGTTTGATATGTCCAAGCTTCGAGCTCGTCAAATCACAATAGCTGATTTTAAAGATTTTGATTTGATTGTTGCGATGGACAAAAAAAATCTATCCAACTTACAAAAGTTATGTCCAGACAAATTTGATAAAGTATATCTTTTAACTGACTATTCTTTAGAAAATTTGGAATATAACTATGTTCCTGACCCTTATTACACGCGTAATTTTAGCCAAGCTCTAGATATAATCGAAACATCGTTGAGTGGCTTGGTTGAAAATTTAAAAAAGCATAATAACATTTAAAAACAACTCTATAGTAATTTTTGAGGTATTTTTTCTTGTTCTTTTAAGATAGCGAATTACATCCTATATATTAGTTATTTAGAGGTTAGTGCGTATGCAAATTGTGACATTATACTTAATTACAGCGGTTGTATTTTTGGCGCTTGATATTGTGATGCTTAAACGCGTGTTATATCCACTTTTTTCATCTAACCTTGGCGACTGGCTATTAGAGGACCCTAGAATGGGTCCAGCAGCTGTATTTTACTTATTTTACGTGGGTGGAGTACTTTTTTTTGCATCCTGGCCTGCCTTTAATTCGGGAAATCCAACACAAGCCTTGATGGCTGGCGCTTTACTTGGAGTTCTCGCCTACGGGACATATGAATTTACCAATTTTGCTACGCTTCGGGCATGGTCTCCGACGATGGTTATGATTGATGTCACCTGGGGGGCTATTTTAACAGGCATATCTGCTTGGGCCGGTGTGGTAATTACTCGTGCTATATTTGTTTAGTCGCTCACTTTTTTTTCGTTAATTAAGGTTCTATTGGCATTCACCGGTTTAGAAAGTATAGACTTTCACAGTCTATACTATGGAGGCCTATATGCCGGGCAGTGCGAACTTAAATATAATGCTGAAGACTGCTCGAAAAGCAGGGCGCTCTTTATCTAAAGACTTTCGGGAAGTTGAAAACTTACAGGTATCTCGTAAAGGGGCCGGAGATTTTGTTAGCCGTGCGGATATTGCTGCCGAAAACATAATTCGAGATGAACTGATGGAAGCACGGCCAACTTATGGCTGGGTCGGTGAGGAAAGTGACGCAGAAGAGGGAAAGGACCCAACCCGGCGTTGGATTGTTGATCCGCTTGATGGAACGACTAATTTCCTACACGGTTTGCCTCACTGGGCCGTATCAATAGCTCTTGAGCACAAGGGTGAAATTATTTCTGGTGTTATTTACGATCCTTGCAAAGATGAGATGTTCCTTGCTGAGAAAGGAATAGGTGCATGGATGAATGAAACTAGATTGCGTGTTTCCGCTCGCCACAGTATAGCAGATAGTCTGTATGCAACAGGTATTCCATTCTCTGGAAGAATAGAAGATTTACCGGAGACAATAGGTGATCTTGAAAGATTGATGCCTATCTGTTCAGGGGTTCGTCGGTATGGCGCTGCTGCACTAGATCTAGCATACGTAGCAGCGGGCCGATACGAGGGTTACTGGGAGCGTAATCTCAACAATTGGGATATTGCCGCTGGTGTAATTATCGCTAGAGAGGCAGGAGCTATGGTTGAGTCAATTTCTACCAATGGAGATCCCTTAATCGACGGGAACATAATTGCCGCGTCTGAAGTTCAGTTCAATAAGTTTGCAAAAATAATTCGGAACTAATTACCTTCTTACTTTTGGTATATTTGTTCGTTTTAAAGAATATGTGGCCTCTTTATGATCTGGGGCACCGTGATTTTTATACCAAAACTTTGCTCCGCCGAGTTTCTTCCAGGTGGTTAAAGTCGCTATAACTCCAAAAACAAATCCGCCTATGTGGGCCCAGTAAGCAACCCCACTTACTGCTGCTGGAACTGCCAAACCATTGTACAGTTGTAATACAAACCAAATACCTAAAACTAACCATGCTCGGACAGGGATAATTTTAAAAATAATGACAAAGATAAAAAGAATATCAATTCGTGCTCTAGGAAATAGGAGTAAGTATCCACCCATCACGGCGGCTACTGCACCTGAAGCTCCTATAACTGGAACATCAGAATAAGGGTTAGCAGCAAATTGTGCAAAGTTGGCAAAAATGCCTGCAGCTAGATAAAACATAAGAAACCCTAAATGCCCCATCTTGTCTTCAAGATTATCGCCATAGATATGTAGGAATAGCATATTCCCAATCAAGTGCATAAAACTACCGTGAAAAAATATAGATGTTAGCAAACCGAAATAAGCGCTTCCCTCTTTTATATTTGCAGGTACGAGAGCCCAGTTTTGAAATAAAGGGTTGATTTTACTTGGGTCCCCTAAGATGTGCCAATAGCTCAGAAATATTAAAGCGTTTAGTAAAATTAGCGAATAAGTTATATAAGGAAAACGTCGAGAGGGGTTATGGTCACGGATTGGAAACATACGCTTGGGTTTAAGCTTTGAATTAAAGCAGTCAAGTCAATTTCAATTCAGGGCAATGAACTTTTTGGGTTAATTTTGAACAATAGAAATAAAAAACTTATTAATAATTTACATGTATACTATTCTTTGTACTAGACACCCGTAACAATATAAGTAATGTCGCCTCACCTGGCCCGTGTGATGGAATGGTAGACATAACAGACTTAAAATCTGTGGCCTTCGGGCGTGGCGGTTCGAGTCCGCCCACGGGTACCAGGTAAATTAATTGCAGACTTTTTATGGCAATTCAATTTAGATCAAGAATCCGTATTTTTATTAAAGCAAGTGCCTACTAAGTTATTAAACTGTGAAACTTAAATTTCTCTTTTGATCGTTTTGACACTTGATCAGTAATTGTGTAACTCATGTGGCCAAGTATTTGTGAATTATGATCTAAAAAAGTGAATGATTTATAATTTACTGAGAGAGAAAAGAAATTACATAAGCAGTCGTAAATAAAAAACTGATTAAGACCCAGCGGAGAAAAAATGAAGAATTCGAATACAGTTTTAATTGATAAGAATCCTGGTCGAAACTCCCAAACATACGGTATTGCCAGAGAATTAGGTACTGATTTGGATCTCATTCATGAACCATCTGTTGGGGTGGTTGGTAATAAGGGGGACTCTCAGTGTTATATTGGTGTTTCGCAAAAAGTTGGCATCATCCATGATGCACTTAAAGATAAAGTTGGCAGCAAACCTGGACAATTGCCGCTAAGACTAATTCAACCAGAGTTTACTGTTGCTACCTCTGACGGAATTAGGAACGGCACAAAGGAAATGCGATACTCCCTAATTGGCAGGGAAGTTACCAACGATAGTTTGTCAGAGCATCTTAGTGCTACTGGACTAGAAGGCGTTATTGCAGTGGTCGCTTGTGATAAGCCTCCTGTAGGCACGCTAGCCGCTATTTTAGAACATAATAGGCCAGCAATTTTGATGTCTGATGGCTCAATAAGACCCGGTGTTGATTCAGAAACTGGGGAAAGCATTGACTTAATTACAGCCTATCAAATGGCTGGCAGCGATGATGAAAGCTTAAAGAGTAGAATTGCAAAAGAAGCCTGTCCTGGTTTTGGAAGCTGTGGGGGGATGTTTACA
This sequence comes from Paracoccaceae bacterium, assembly GCA_003332035.1. Lineage (GTDB taxonomy): Bacteria > Pseudomonadota > Alphaproteobacteria > Rhodobacterales > Rhodobacteraceae > Salinivivens. Next base: position 11,637 of record QOQI01000010.1, on the reverse strand, counting down.
TACAACACCATGCAAACTTTTATTGGCGTAGTTGGTATGCAACCTCTGCATATGATATCTCCTGCATCTCAGGATGAAAGGCGCCTAGAAGAATTTCCTGCTGAATTGGTGAATTATTTAGCTAACCTTATTAATAAAAATATAACCCCTAGAGATATAGTTACCAGAGAATCTTTAAGAAACGCGATTATTGTATCTATGGCTGTTGGTGGTTCAACTAATGTATTGTTACATGCGCCTGAATTAGCACGAGCTGCTGGATATAAAGATTTTGCGAATGAAATAATGAGCCCGGAAGAATTTAATAATTTATCAAGAAATATTATTCCGGTGGTTATAGACGCACGACCTTTCGGACAATATTCGATGGTAGATATTGATGCAAAAGGTGGCATGCAAGTCATAGTAAAAGAACTGATGGATGCTGGGTTATTGAATGGCGAGACTTTGACGTGCACAGGAGAGACTCTACGCGAACAAGTCAATCGACTGAACCCACCTACACCTGATGAAGATGTTATTTATACTGTTCAAAATCCATATAAAGAGACAGGTGGATTGCGCCTTTTAGGTGGTAATTTATCACCCGAGTTCAGTGCTGTGCTGAAGCTGGCTGGGGTTGAAGGTGGATTAGAAAACAACATCTTTAAGGGGAATGCGAAGGTTTTTGACGGCGAACAGGAATTGTTGAAGGCGCTGGATTCAAACACTGATATGTTTAAAAATTTTGATATGATCGTAGTGCGTTATGAAGGTCCATTTGGCGCGCCCGGCATGCCTGAAATGCTAGATTCAACCTCTCGAATCACTGCATTATGTCGTGAGAAAAATATTGTAGTTGGACTTATGACCGATGGTAGGTTTTCTGGTGGATCTGTAGGGTTGGTAATTGGTCACGTTGGCCCTGAGGCAGCCGCTGGTGGTGCAATAGCTTTAATCGAAAGTGGTGATGAAATAGTAGTTGATTTGAATACAAATGAATTGAATTGTACGCAACTTCAGCAGGACGAAATACGACTTGATCGTGAGACTCGTTGGAAAGATCTTGTTAAAGAAAATGATGGTATGCACCCATCGGTTGGAGATGCTGACACCCGTCTACTTAATCGGATGCGTAACTCGGCAGTTTCTGCAGTTTATGGGGCTGGTATGCACCCTAATAGGTCACTGTGGGTTCGTGATCCACGAAAGCCCCAGAAGTCAAATTTTGAACCGTCTAATAAATTTAAATAATTTTCAGTTCTGTAAGAGTTGATCACTAAATTTTTCGACGGACTTCCAATTCGTAAATTCAAAGCTTCCTGAAGTATCTGTTGGGCCCTTCGTAATATACATTATAAGCCTAATTATTTGCTTGTCCGTGAATTTATAAGAAGGATAATCAATTTTTCCTGCGAATACACCTAGTAGGTTTGGCTGCCAGGCTGATAATTCTAGAAACTTTTTCATATAAGGATTTGTCTCTGGGGTATTTTTACCCTCTTTTCGTGCAACTACATTAACTGTAAAAAATGCTGTGGATTTTTCTTTTAGAACTTGGATATTTTTCTCAATAAATTTGAAAAGTTTTGGATTGTGCTTACCGTATCTTATACTAGCACCAACTATAATTTTATCATAAAAGCTGAGCTCTATTTGATCTATTTCCTCGATTGAAAATAAATCTATGTCTATTTTGGCTTTAAGCTTTTGTATCAAAAATTCGCAAATTCGTTTTGTCTGCCCATCGGTTGTTGAATAAATTATTACAGCTTTTTGCATTTCTCACACCAATTTTATTTTTTACTGATTTTAATAACGTTTTAATAGATTCGAAATCACTTGATTTTTGTTCATTACCTATCTCTATCATTAGCTAAATTAAAAACTACACAATATTTAGAGAATAGGCTTTACTAAAGCAGCTGGGCCCAAATTAAGAAATACTAGTTTAAATTGGTGCCAGCTTGGCTATTAAAAGGTTAGTTATTCTAATTTTACTCGTGAAATAGCCGACCGAAGGTTTTGCCCCTCGCTCGCAAGAATATCTTTAGCAGTCTTAACGGATTTTGCTCCTGACGTTAGTAGAATAGCGAGTTTTACGCTACCTTCTGCTTTCTTCAGGGCTTCCTTTGCTATGCTTCTATTACAGCCAGTAATGTTCATCACAATTTTTTCTGATCTCTTCATTAACTTTATATTATTCGCGACCAAATTTACCATTTGACCGTCCATTACATTTCCTAGGAATATTCCCATGTAAGTTGACATCATGTTTAGAGCTATCTTCTGGGCTGTGCCAGCGCCCAGTCGCGTTGAGCCGGCTACTACTTCAGGAGGAGTTGGTAGTAAGATTGGTATATCCGATTCTGTAAGCAGTTTGGTATCTGGGTTATTTGCTATTCCAATTGTTGTGGCTCCTACCTCTTTAGCTTTTTTCATAATTACTGAAGGGTAGGTAGTATTTCCGCTGGCAGCTAAACAGATTACACAATCTCCGTTTTTAATAACTTTTGCATCAGATATCGCAGCCGACTTATTATCTTCCATGTTACCTTTTGGTTGCGACATATCTTGGATTCCACCAGCTCTTAAAATCTTAATTTGGGAAATCGGGATCCCAAATGTTGGTGTAAGCTCTAAGCCATCTGCCATACCCTGAAGGCCAGAACTACCCGCTGCTGCATAAACTAATTTATTACCCATTAGGACTGTCTCTGCCATTGCTTTTGCTCCAGCATCAAGAAACGCTATTGACTTACTTACGCATTTAGCAGCTTCAATTTGACCTTCATAAAGGATAGTCAGTATTTCTAAACTGCTTTTTTTGTCGAGGCCTAAAGCTTTTGGATGTAATTTCTCAGTAGTTTGCATGGTGTATTTTGTTTAATTAAAGATGATAGTTATTGTATGTTAAAAGTCTAACGTACATTCCGTCAAAACTTAAGGTTTAGATTAAACCATGACTAAAAAAAAATCTTACATTGGTGCAACAATTTTTGATGGTTTCAAGCGGCACTTAAATTCCGCTTTAATAATAAAGAAAAACAAAGTTGTTGAAATTATTGCTGAAGAAAAAGTTGATCCTAAAACTGAGCAAGTCGTTTTAGCTGGAGGTCTCCTCACGCCTGGTTTTGTTGACTTGCAGGTAAATGGCGGTGGTGGCGTTTTATTTAATGATAATCCATCACTGGAAAACTTGAGTAAAATTTGTGAGGCACATACAAAACTTGGAAGCACTTCAATTATGCCAACACTTATTTCAGATAGTCCTGAGATAAATAAGCGAGCAATTTTAGCCATTACGGATGCTTTAAATCAGCCAATCAACGGATTAGTTGGACTTCATCTGGAAGGCCCACATCTGGCTCATAAACGTAAGGGGGCTCACGAAGAAAGTTTTTTAAGACCTATGAAAGAGTTGGATTGCACCAAACTTGAAGGTTTAGCAAAAATAATTCCCAATCTAATGATAACAATAGCTCCAGAGGCCGTATCAACTCAACAAATCTCTAGGTTATCAAAAGCGGGTGCTATTATTTCCCTAGGACATACAGATTGCACTTATAGTGAGGCATTCGATGCTGTTGATGCGGGAGCAACTTGTGCAACCCATCTTTTTAACGCAATGAGCCCTTTTGGAAGTCGTGAGCCTGGGCTTGTCGGAGCAGTTCTAAATAATGGAAAACTTTTTTCTGGCATCATAGCAGATGGTTTTCATGTCAATAAAATAAGCATTAATTTAGCTTTACGAGCTAAGAAAGCACCTGGTGCTTTATTCCTAGTTAGTGACTCAATGTCTACTATAGGCTCAGACCAGAAACACTTTTTTTTGAATGATCGCTTAATAACCCGGAGCCAGGGAAAACTATTACTAGAGGACGGAACTTTAGCCGGTGCCGATATTCATCTCTCAGATGCTGTAAGATACATGGTAAATGAAGTGGGAATTTCCCAAGATGACGCAATTAGAATGGCAAGTCTTATCCCTGCTCAAGTTTTGGGTATGGAAAGTGAAATTGGCTGCCTAGTGCCAGACGCTCAAGCAGATTTTTTATGGATGAAAAATGACTTAGAGATTGAAAAAGTTTGGGTTGGTGGAAAAGAGCAATCTTAAATAAAATTTTATGCTGGATGTGCTATTATACCTCCTACCATGGGTTTCAAAACACCCGTAGTTTTGGGATATGAAATTGGAAGATTTGATAGAGTTCTTGCCGCAAGAAAGGCAAAACATTCTGCTTCTATAGCATCACCGCGCCAATTATATTTGTCTGCAGTTTGAACTTTTATGTTGGCCCGGGATGAAATTTCTTGCATCATTGTATGGTTTTTTCGTCCACCGCCTGAAACTATCAATTGCGTCGGGCGTATGGGTAAAAGATCAAGAGCTTTCCCAACTGATGCTCCTACTAATGCTGTTAAAGTTGCGGCACCATCTTCAAGTGACATGCCTTTGGCAATTTTGTAAGAAAAATCAAAGCGATCTAAAGACTTTGGGAAAGACACTTCAAAATAAGGGTCTTTTAATATTTCGATTAGCTTGCTCTCGTCTACTTGTCCTCTTGCTGCTATTTTGCCACCGATATCCATTTGACCAATTTTAAAGGACTTTATCCAATCATTTATCGGTGCGTTGGCTGGACCAGTGTCCAAGGCAATGAGACCATATTTTTTAGAGTAACAACTTAAATTTCCCAATCCGCCTAAATTCAGCATTGCTGTTGTTGAAGTCGCTCCAATTTTTTTTAATAGCGCTGCATGATAAATTGGACAAAGTGGGGCGCCTTGTCCGCCTTCCTTCATATCTTTGGTTCGAAAGTCATAAACAACTGGGATACCAAGCTTATTTGCCATTGTTTGGCCATCACCTAGTTGCCGTGTTTTACCTTTTGATAAATTATTTGGAGCTCTGTGGATGACAGTTTGTCCATGAAATCCAACCGTGCCAATTTCATTTTCATCTATTCCTGAAAGCTTAATGCACTTCTGAACAGCCATTGTTTGAGAATTTGTTAGCGCAGCTTCTGTTTTAGAAAAGATTTCTGGTTCAGGACCATTAAAATTCCAAACTTGCGCTTCGTCGAGAGTTCTAATGAGTAGATTTTTTAGTTCCTCATCGTATGGTATCAAATCATAGTACCCAAATTCTTCTATAATTTCCCCATCAGTACGCAAAAATGCAACGTCGATGTTTCCATCTAAAACTGTTCCAGTCATAAGGCCAATATGCCAGGGCATTTTCATATTAATTTTGGGTATCCTTAGTCGTAAATACTATATGTAATTTTTATTCATTCACTTTCTAAAATAGTTGATGAACCAACTATCTTTGTAAAGGGGCTAAAGATAGTCACTTATTTTTTGAAGATAAATTTTTAATTTGAAAGGTGACATATAATTTTCTCTAAAATTAATACGTCCTATAATTTGGTGCTTAATTGTTTATTGCCATGCGTATTTTTTTACTTAGAAGTGCATAACCAACATCATTCATATGAAGCGGGTCATCACTATAAAAAGTATTTTTATCCGCACCATAAGCCTCAAGCATGGAGGAGTGTATATCTATAAAATTCCAATTTTCTTTATTAGTAATGTATTTCTTTAAACAAAGATTGACCTCTTCAATCTCTTTTCTAAGGTGGCGTCGGAATGGACAAGGTTTGATTGAGATAATAAAAACCTCAAATTCCGGCAGAATTTCTTTTACCGTAGAAAGAAAATTTTTATAGTCTCTTACAACTTCATGAACAGATAGACCGCTACCTAGATCATTATCCCCTGCATAGATAATAATTTTCCCGTTGGTTATTTGGGTCGTTAAAAGCTTTTCTGCAAATGCCTGGCAAGCAGCAAGAGTTGCACCGCCAAATGCTAAATTAGATAGATGTGAAACGGCTAAATCAGTCTTTGCATCTTTCCAAAGCCTTAGGGTCGAACTTCCATAGAGAATGAAATCTTGTTCTTTCGTTTTTCTAATGTGGTTTTGGATTTCAACTTCACGGATGTCAGTTCCAAATTCTTCCTCTACAGGGCTGACCAAACCAACGTTTGTTGATAATGTTTGACGTTTTGCCAGAGGCATAAAATTTAATTCGGCAGCAAGTTCTATCGCTTCCTCAACATATGATCTGAATATTTTTCTATATCCTGTTAGGAAGTTTTCTATCTCAGCATTGCTGGAAGTGTCCTCTACCATATCAGATAATCTGAAACCTGGTTTTATTATTGCCGCGTAATTCGCTCTGGAAACAGGAGAGTCAAAGTTCGCAAGAGCTATTGGGACGATTACGGGAGAGGGCTTCAAACGTGCAGCAAGTTTAAAAGCTCCAATTTTCAAAGGCCCTGGAGATGTCTCTGTTAAATTATCTGGAGTTTCTGATGTTCCTTCTGGAGCAATAACGAGTGGGCGCCCGTCGTCAAATGCTTTTTGAGCTTCTATAAATAAATTCTCTTTTCTGGTTTCCTTTTCAATTTGGGTTTCTTCTAGTCTGTCCGACTCTGGTGTGTGGACTACAATGTTATCAAGCCGCGAGTAGTAACCGTTACGCCAAAACTCGGTATTTCTACTGGCCCGAACAATTCTTTGTCCTCCGTCGCCATATTTTGGATACAGAATTTTGGTACTTACAAAATGACTGTCAATTGAAAAAGCGTGACCATTTGCCAGAACGTTTTCTGGACATGACGCCAAGTGATTATATAAAAAAATGGTCTGGGGCTCTTTAGGCAGATTTTCTATGCCTTTTATGACATAAGGTACTTGATCAAATGCCCGGGCGAAATCTAATTGAATAAGTTCTTTTAAACTTGATGCATTTGTACCCTTTTTCGCACTCGTAACGCGGGTATAAATTTTGTTTAATTGCTCAAAAAAACGATATTCCCGTTCAACTGGCTTAAGCGCATCTAGCGCCAGTGAACCTACCGTCTTTTCAGCATCGTTTCCCTTGAGAGCCGCCTCATAAATGCAGTCGAAACCAAACTTTCTTGTAAACCTGTTGTCAATCATGTGGACTGCAGAATGTAATGAGGATTGTACGGGAATTTTTGATCCATTAAAGGTGATCAATGTTTTAAGAAATTCAGATCCTGGACTATCCGAAAAATTTAAGTGGCTATTAGCTGATTGTTGATAACGACCAATTTGCCAAATTTGCCGTTGAAATAAAAATGAAGCGAGTAGGGGTTCAGTTTCCATCATTAATTGCAAATTTTTACTAGAAAACTTAAGAATTGCCGTATCGCGGTTTGATTTTAGGGAGTAGGGGGCTGTTAAGTTAGAATGTCCGTTTGCCCAAGAGAGGGTAACACCTGGCGTTACAATCGTTCGAGTTTTTTGGATTATTTTATTCTCTAGTTTAAATGAAAAGGTAACTTCTAAGCTACCACTAAATAAAATTATTAGATCTTCACAAGGATCCCCTTCATTAATGATAATTTTGTTGGCTGGGAAAAGTAATAGTTCACTAAATTCAAAAAGATCAGGTAGCCTGTCTTGGTCAAGTTGAGCGAAGAAGGCACTGTTGATTAATCTTTTTAAGATATCTCGATCACTATTGAATGAAACGCCATTAAATTTCTTTTGCTCTGGCTTGGGTGTTGTGGGTTTTAATTGGCGTGTGCCCCATAAAAGCTCAGTTGATCGGCTAAGAATAAAGCTCATAAGAAAAGAGCCGCTAATTTGGTCGATCATTAAAAGATCATAAAGAACAGAGAGAGGAAAAACTAAAACCTTGCTATCTTCTTTGATTGTAAGGTTTGACATGTACCTGCCTGGTGAATTCAATCCAGATACACCAAGTGGCACAATACTTTCAGTGACAACCGCAAAGGTTATATTTTGATTTTCTGCTGTCCGTGTAAATTCAGCTTTTCCATTAACTAAGAAGTATAAATTCTCTGCTACTTGGTTTTGGTGAAAAAGAGTTTTGCCAGTCTTGTAAATTTCAAATCGGCAGTTTTTATCAATTATTTCCTTAGCTTTTTCCGACAGCTGTAATTGTAAATCAAAATAACGCTTACTTTCATCGAAAAACGAAGAAATATTTTCATTCATATTTTGTAAAATTTTCAAAATCTCGTTGCCAACCTTTGGATTAGGTACTCTAGTCTTGCTGACATCGGATCGAGTTGAAAATTTTTGGAGCTGTTTGTGAAGAAAAAACTATTTAGAGGAATTTTCTGTCTAAATTTTATTCAAGGGGCTTAAATTTTAGCCGTTTTTTCAAATCAAACTATTTTTGCTCTGAAGTTGTTAATGGCGTCCAAAACCCATTACTCGAACTGTCTAAATATGCAAAACCAGTGGGAAACAATTTAAATCCTTTTGGCGCGTCTACTCTTCTGTTGAATGAAAATCTTGTGCAGGTCGAGGGTGCTGTCACGACTGAATGAATACCCAATGATCCCTGATAAATTCCATGCACATGCCCGCAGAGAATTCTGATTGGTTGTTTGGCTGCATCAAGACACTCTGAAAGTTCATCTGAGTTCTTTAGCCCTATCTCATCCATGAAAGGAATGCCCGTATTTATTGGAGGGTGGTGGATTGTTAGAATAATATTTTTTTCAGTAGGCTGGCTTAGCTTTTCAAATAGTAAGTTTAAACTTTCTGACCGTAGCATGCCATGATTTTGACCTTCCACTAATGTATCTAGGCCAATAATTAAAGTATCACTGGTCTCGTAAACCCAATCAAAAAATTCCGGGTTCTGAATGTTTGTGTCTTTTGCGAAATATTTCATCATTGGTTCACGAAGGTCGTGATTTCCTGGGATGGCTAGTAAAGGTAGGTTTAGTTCTTTTAAAATATCATATGCGTCTGAATAACTGGTAGTGCTTCCATCATCACTAATGTCACCAGTAATAATTACGCCATCAAGATTACCAAAATCTTTTTTCTTATCTACAATCTTATCAATTGTATTTTTAAGAATGTACTTCGCATTGAATGCTCTTGATAAGAGGGTTTCATCTTCGACAAGATGGAAGTCTGATAAGTGTAAGAACCCTGACATTATTTAACTTTTTAGCATCAATCTCCTTAATCTAGCAATAATGGAAATTGATCAAAACAAATTAATTTAATAAATTTTGTTTTAAAATGAAAAAGCCGGAATAATAAAATTTGGTATGTCGGAAAAGTTAATAGAATTTATTAAATCTTCTGTTTGCGTTGCAGCTGCAATACCAGTTTTAACCAGAGCGCTTGAGCAATTAGAATTAAAACTTCCTCTTATATCATGCTCTAGACTGTCACCAATACATAGTACTTTCTTGGAATCTATTCCTGGAATTTTATTAAGAGCAAACTTGTAAATTAATGGGTGAGGTTTCCCAAACCACGTCACAGATCCCCCCATTTTTTCATATTCTTTTGCAATTAAACCTGCTCCAAAAGAAGTTCCCTTCGGGGTTAACATAACTAAATCTGGGTTTGTACAGAAAGCGGGCACTCTTCTGGTGGCCAGTGGTTCCAGTAGAGTTCTATAATAGTTAAGAGGCCTCCGATCAGATTCAGAACCTGCAATTATTAAATAATCAGTTTCATCCATATTTTTGGTTGCTTCACAAGAGAGACCATTAATTGGTGATGTGTCTGCGTCTCTTGAAATTAAATGTATTTTTGGTTTTATATAGCCACTATCTTCGAATTTATTTTTTATTGTCCAGTATGCGACCTCTCCAGAAGTAATAACTGCACTAAACAATTTTAATTCAAAACCAAGTCTTTTAAGCCGTTCGCAATTTTTTTTGGCTCTTTTCCCTGAATTCGAAAGCAAAACTATAGGTTTATTATATTCAGAAAGCTTTTTAATTGCATGTATTGCAAATGGATAAGGGCCGGAAGCGTCCATAAGTACGCCAAACTGATCAACAAAAAATGCATCAAATTGGGAAGCTAAATCTTCCAAAGTTGTATGCTTCATTTTGAGCTCTACTAACAATTACAAAAATATTAAAACCAAAAAACGAGCTACTATTTATATCGGTACTGATCTTTAAATTATAGCGCCACGAACTTTAGCAGAAACCCATTCTGAGATGAAAACAGTGACCAAAATAACAAGCAAGATTAAAGATACTTGGGTCCAGGCAAGTGTATTTAATGAGCCATTTAACTGTAATCCAATACCACCTGCACCAACTAATCCTAAAATTGTGGATTCACGAATATTTATATCCCAACGGTAGATACCAACTCCAGCGATTGTAGGGAGAACCTGAGGCAATATCCCATATATCATTTTTTGTGGGCCGCTAGCACCGGTTGCTTCGATAGCCTCCACTTGAGTATGATCTATTTCTTCAATCGACTCGTAAATTAACTTTGCACAGAATCCTACTGACCGTAGTCCTATAGCTATTGTCCCGGCTAAAACGCCTGGTCCTAAGATAAAAACCAATATCAGAGCCCATATTAATGAATTCACAGATCTAGATGATACTATAATAAAGAGGCCAATTGTCCGGACAACAAGGTTTGGGGTAGTATTACGAGCCGTAGCAAATGCAACCGGTACGGCAATAACCATGGCTATAATCGTTCCAATTGTCGCAATATTTATTGTATCCCAAACAGGTTTCCACAACTTGTCCATATATGACCATTTTGGAGGTACCATGCGTGAGGCAATATCAGCAGCTTGGCTTGGCGCGTCAGTCACAAAAAACCAGACGGTTTTTTCTGATATCATCTGCCAAGCATACATAATAATGGCTATGCCGATTAACCAATAAACCCATCTTATCCATTGTTCTTTGGAGGTGCGAAGTCGCCAAGTCTCAATACCATTACTTGTACTTGCTGGCATTACTGCACCCACTTTCTGAAAAAGCTGGATGTATATTCCATACACATCACAATTAAGATTATTATTATAAGTATTGCTGCTGCTGTGTCGAATTCATATCTAGAAAAAGATGTATTGAGAGTTGCACCTATCCCACCGCCGCCGACAATGCCTACAACAGCGGACTCTCTAAAATTAATATCTAAACGATAGATCGATAAACCTATCATTCTAGGCATAACCTGAGGCTGGATAGAATAATTGACCCATTGAAACCAATTTGCTCCTGTTGCTTTGACAGCTTCAGCTTGTGACGGACTTGTGTTTTCAATGTCTTCAGCAAGTAATTTTGCATAAAAACCGATTGTCCCAAGTGACAAGGCAATAAAGCCAGCAAATGGTCCAAAACCAAATAATTTTACTGCAAATATTGCGAGTATTATTTCAGGAAAGGTTCTTGAGGCGGCTATTATGCCTCTACAAAATAAATATACCCAGGCCGGCGCTAAGTTACGGGCAGCTCCGAGACCAACTGGAATAGACAAGGCAATTCCTGCGACTGTGGAGATTATAGCCATCCATATACTCTCAGCAATTCCTTCCCAAAGTACCCCGCGGTTGTCTGAAAAATTTGGAGGAAAAAATGAATCCAAAAACCTTTGCGCCCTGGGTAGCCCTTCTTTTACTCTCTCCAAATCAATATTCATTGTCCCAAGAGCTGCGGCAAGATAGATTGCTCCACCCACAATTAATAACCATCTTACAAAGCTATTTTCTATAAATGGGGCTTTTTTCCAACTGGAAGGGTAACTATCTGTTTCTGAAGAGTTCGCCATGTTTAAGTCTCTTCCTCATCATC
>QOQI01000001.1 GCA_003332035.1 Paracoccaceae bacterium | reverse complement strand
AACCACGTGTTTTTGTTGTTAATCAACCAACTTGGGGCGTTGACGCTGCTGCTGCTGCTTTCATAAGACAATCAATATTGAATTTAGCCTCTCATGACTCTGCAGTCGTTGTAATTAGTCAGGATTTAGATGAGCTTTTTGAAATTTGCGATACTTTTGCTGTTTTAACGAATGGGCGTCTTTCAAAATCATACGATATACGTAGCTTATCATCAGAAGATGTAGGTTTATTAATGGGGGGGTCTGATTTGGATCTTAAAAACCCATGATAAGACTCGAGAAGCGTCGCGGTATTTCTAAGTTATGGACAACCCTTACTCCAGTTCTTGCAGTTTTTTTGACCATGTTATTCGGAGGATTAATGTTTGGCCTCTTGCTCGGCGACCTTTCTTCTGCATTTGGTGCAATTAAATTAATATTCTGGGATCCTTTATTTGATGAAAATTTTGCCTCATACGCCAGACCGCAACTTCTTGTAAAAGCAGGACCAATCATTCTTATTGCCATAGGACTTTCAATTGGTTTTAAGGCTGGCATATGGAATATTGGTGCTGAGGGACAATATATTTTAGGGGCAATCTTTGGTGCCTCTGTTGCTCTTAGCCTCTTTCCACGCGAGAGTATATTTATTTTCCCAACGATGATTTTAGCTGGAGCTTTTGGTGGCTTTATTTGGGCATTAATACCAGCTGTCCTGAAAGTATATTTCAAAACCAACGAAATACTTGTTTCATTAATGCTTGTATATGTTGCTGAAAATATTCTTGCCTCTGTAAGCCAAGGCCTACTACGAAACCCAGATGGAATGGGGTTTCCAGGAAGTAGAAACTTGAAAGATTACCCAAGCGCGCATAATTCTGAAATAATAACTAATTCTGGAATGCATTGGGGCGTTCTAACAGCATTTTTATCAGTTATATTGGCATATTTTTTATTTCTCAAACATCAGAAAGGATATGAAATAAAAATAACTGGTGAAGCACCCAAGGCCGCCTATTTTGCAGGAATTAATCCATCAAAAACAATTATTTTTTGCATGGGTATGTCTGGGCTTCTTGCCGGTATGGCTGGCCTCTTTGAAGTAGCCGGACCAGCAGGACAAATCACTATTTCTTTTAACTCAGGTTATGGATTTACTGCGATTATCGTTGCATTTTTGGGTCGTTTAAACCCTTTAGGAATATTAATGGCGGGCTTATTGATGGCCTTGACCTATATCGGTGGTGAAATAGCCCAGCTTATGCTTGGCTTGCCTGGAGCTTCAATTCAGCTCTTACAAGGAATGCTTCTCTTCTTTTTATTAGCAACTGATATTTTTACCAACTATAGTTTCAAAACTAGAGGCTCTTAATATGGTAATGTTTGGCATAGATTTGGTATTACTCATACCCGCTCTGATGATCTCAGCAACACCCGTCCTTTTAGCCGCTATTGGAGAAGCCGTAGTTGAAAAATCAGGTGTCCTAAATCTTGGTGTCGAAGGTATGATGATAACAGGAGCAGTCATTGGTTTCATTATTGCCGTAAATACCCAAATACCCATATATGGTTTTATCTGTGCAGCATTTGCTGGTGCTTTACTGTCAGTCATATTTGCTATTCTGACTCAATATATGATGTCTAATCAGGTCGCTACTGGTTTAGGTTTAACAATGGTAGGCCTTGGACTATCTGCTTTGATTGGCAAGCCTTATGAAGGAATAAAAAGTCCAACTTTAACCAAACTTGAAATACCAATTCTCTCTGATATTCCAATTCTAGGGCCTATGATTTTTTCTCACGATGCTATCGTTTACTTCTCAATTTTTATAATTGCTTCAGTAGCTTTTATTATTAAAAAAACTCGGATCGGTTTAATCTTGCGAGCAGTAGGAGAAAACCAAGACGCGGCTCATGCCCTAGGATACAAAGTGATCCGGATACGTTTTATTGCAATCATGTTCGGTGGAGCAACTGCTGGTATTGGTGGAGCATATATAAGTTTAGCCCGCGTGCCACAATGGACTGAGGGTATGACAGCAGGTGCAGGCTGGATTGCACTTGCACTGGTTGTATTTGCAAGTTGGAAACCCTGGCGCGTTCTTGTTGGTGCTTATCTTTTTGGCGGCATTACGGTTTTACAGCTCAATTTGCAGGCAATTGGCGTAGCCATTCCAGTAGAAATTCTTTCGATGTCACCATATCTCGTGACAATAGTGGTTCTGGTAGGTATATCTTTATTTGGACATCAAACCGCGCCTGGCTCGCTGGCGCGACCTTTCCACGCCTCACAATGAGGCAAAACATTAACAGGAGATTTCATGAAATTTAAATCCATACTGACAGGCGTGCTGCTCGCCTTTGGTCTAGGCACAGCGGCAATTGCTGCAGATGTCAAAGTTGGTTTCGTATACGTTGGTCCGATTGGCGATGGCGGTTGGACATACGAACACGACAAAGGCCGATTAGCAGTAGAGAAACATTTTGGTGATCGCGTCGAAACAATTTATCAAGAAAACGTTCCAGAAGGTGCAGATGCTGAACGCGTCATGACCACAATGGCTATGCAAGGAGCTGATCTTATATTCACTACTTCATTTGGATATATGGATCCAACAATCAATGTTGCCAAAAAATTCCCAAATGTAAAATTTGAACATGCGACGGGTTATAAACGATCTGATAACGTTTCTACGTATTCAGCGCGCTTTTACGAGGGACGTGCTATCCAAGGGCATATCGCTGGTAAAATGACAAAAACCAATAAAGTTGGATACATCGCATCTTTCCCTATTCCCGAAGTTATTCGTGGTATAAACTCTGCTTACATTCATGCTAAAAAAGTAAACCCCAATATAGAATTCAACATAATTTGGGTATACACATGGTTTGACCCTGCAAAAGAAGCAGACGCCGCAAAGGCTTTAATTGACCAAGGCGCAGATGTGGTTCTGCAACACACTGATTCCACTGCACCTCAAGCTGCTGCAAAAGAGGCGGGAAATGTAATCACTTTTGGACAAGCGTCTGATATGGGTGAATATGCACCGATGCCCAGGGTTTCTTCAATTATTGATGATTGGGCTCCATATTATGTTGCAAGAACTCAAGCCGTGTTAGATGGATCTTGGGAATCAGTTGACACTTGGGATGGTATCGGACCAGGCATGGTTGGAATCGGAGAAATCTCAGATGCTGTACCGGCGGACGTTAAAGCAGAAGCATTAGCAATGCGTGACGCAATTGCTGACGGAAGTTATCACCCATTTACTGGCCCAATTAAAAAACAAGATGGCTCAGATTGGTTGGGCGCTGGGGAAACGTCTGATGACGGCACATTACTTGGAATGAATTTTTATGTAGAAGGTATAACTGCTGAAGTGCCTCAATAAGAATTAATAAAGAGAGCTCCTTTTGTAATTGGGGCTCTCTCATTACCAACAAAGAATTAAAAATTGTCAGAAAAATTTGATATCGCTGTAATCGGAGGTGGCATTGCTGGTATATCCGTTGCGGCGAGACTTTCTAAGCACGCAAAAATAGGTCTTTGGGAGCAAGAAGATTTTCTAGCTCACCACTCTTCAAGCCGTTCAGCTGCTGTTTTTATATCGGATTATGGAAATAGCGATGTTTGTGAACTTAATTTGATCACTTTCAGTGAACTACAATCTAAATATCCCAATATTTTAAAACAACGCGGGCTTATGTCCTTAGAAAATAAGGGCGAAACAGGAAAATTTAATAAGCATGCCAAAAGCTTAGGTTTATCTCCAATTTCCGTTATTGAAGCCAAAGAAAAAGCATCAATAATTGATCTAAAGTCAGTTAAACAAGCCGCATGGCGTGACGACGTTTTTGATATTGATACAGATCTTTTAATCCAAACATTGCGCAAAGAATGTCTTAGTAATGGTGTACAGATTTTTACTAATTCTGCGATTAATAAGATTGAAAGAAACAATAAAAAATGGATTCTAAATTCAAAAATCCAATCAGAAATACTAATTAACGCTAGCGGTGCTTGGGCAGATGGCATCGCTCAGCTCGCAAATTTAAAGCCTAAAAATATCCAGCCGTTTAAAAGATCGATGGCAAGGGTTGAAGTAGATACCAGTGATAATTTGAGCTCTCTTCCAGTATTATTCGGTAGTGATGATACTTGGTACGCTAAACCAGATGCCGGAAGCATGATAGTATCTCCAGCTGATGTTAGCCCTTGTCAACCGCATGACGCGTGGGCCCATGAAGAAGACATTGCTATGGGAATTTATAATTTTGAAATGATGGTTGAAACAAAAGTTATAAAGTTGACTTCAAATTGGGCTGGCTTAAGAAGCTTTTCTCCTGATCAGTCTCTCGTTATCGGCCCAGATGCAGACGATCCTAATTTTTTTTGGCTCGCGGGACAAGGAGGATATGGCTTCCAAACCTGCCTTGCTGCCAGTCAGATCGCCGAGGATCTTTTATTTAATCAATCCCCGCAAGTTCCGAATAATTTGAGTGAGAAATTTTCGCCATATCGCTTTGCATAAATGACTTTGCAGGAATCTCTCCTTATATAAAGTTTAGTTAACCAAAAAATTAAAGAGATACTAATGTTTAGCATAGAACATGAATTTGATTGCACAGTGATTACAATACTCGACGAAGGCGGAAAACCATTAACTGAGGATATTACGGTTACAAATTTTGAGGAATGTACGACTTTAGAGCAATATGATCCTGTTAGTGACCGAATAAATAAAATTACATTCTCAAACTCACAAATATCTGACCTAGTAGCAGCAATAAAGCTTCCAGAAGGTTTCTATTCCCGATCAGCGAAAGAGAAATAAGGGTTAAACTTTGCTTACATTATTAGGGGCTACGGAAACTGCTTTAATGATTGCATAACATTTCTGTCCAACCGCTAACCCTAGGTTTTCTTTGGACCTTAAAGTAATTCTAGCCAAAAATTTACTCGCGCCGACTTTTAATGCAACAATTACTCCTGGCCCTGCACCTTCTCGAACTTCCGCGATGCTAGCCTCAATTATATTAAGGGCAGATATATCATGAGGCCTTTTTTTTGAAATTAAAATATCATGAGCCATTAATCTAATTCTAATTTGCGATCCAATGGCTAGTTCCGAATGTGGTATCCATAAATCAAAAGCTCCAGTAGAAATTTTTGTTAATCCATCTCCAGAATGATCAGTAACAGTCATCTCCATAGTCGAGCCAATATCGCGTTTTCCAAAAAAACTCATTATCTCAATATTGGACATCATTTCCTCAACCGTACCTGATTTGACTATTTTACCCGCATCTAAAAGAATCAAATTATCAGCTAGTCTAGTGATCTCTGAGAGATCATGGCTAACGTATAGAATAGGCATATTAATTGAGTCTCTAAGACGCTCTATGAATGGTAAAATTTTCTCTCGTCTTTGAAGATCCAGAGATGATAGCGGCTCATCCATGATTAAAAGATCTGGCTCAGAAAGAATGGCTCTAGCTATGGCAACTCTTTGTTGCTCACCCCCTGATAAAGAGTTAGGCCTTCTATCTAAAATATTGACAATACCGAGAACATCTACAACCTGTTTGAAGTTAGCAGCTTGCGAAGTCCCGTGGCTTTTCGAATATAATAGGTTCTTTTCTACGTTGTAATGAGGAAATAATTGAGAGTCTTGAGCTACGTAACCAATTCGTCTTAGATGCTTGGGCAAGTTTACATTTTTGTCTGAGTCAAAAATTACTTTTTCATCAAACATTATTTTTCCAGAATCTGGTCTTAGTATGCCTGCTATGATATTAATTAAAGTCGTTTTTCCTGCGCCGCTTCGTCCAAAAATGCCCGTGATGCCAGTTAAAAAGTCAAATGAAACATCCAGTTCAAACTTTTCCGTTCTGTTTTTTACCTCGACGCTTATCATAACAGTCAGCCAATCCTCTCAGATATTTTCTTGGTAATCCAATCAGAAAAAAGCAAAGACACTATTGAGATAGTTGCAGACACCAGAACCAAATAGATCACAACCGTTTCAGCTCCAGGAACTTGAAGGTTGGAGTAGATGGATGATGGAATGGTTTGGGTACGTCCGGGTATATTTGAAACAAAAGTTATAGTTGCACCGAATTCACCCATTGCTTTTGCAAAAGATAAGATTGAGCCTGTAACTAAACCAGGGAGCATTAAAGGAACCGTTATTGTTAAATACACTCGAATAGGAGAGGCGCCCAAAGTGCCTGCCACTTGTTCTAATTTTGGATTAATTAGATCTTGCGAGAGTCGGAGCGACCTCACCATAAGTGGTAGAGACATAAAAAATGCCGCAAGTACTGCTCCTGTCCATTGGAAGGCAAAGCTAAAATTAAATAAATATTCAAAAAGTTTGCCTATTGGCCCATTTCTACCAAAAAGTATTAACAGAAAATAACCTGTGACAACTGGTGGAAGCACTAAAGGTAAGTGAACAAGTGCATCCAAAAAACTCCGCCCATAAAATTCTTTTCGCGATAGTAAATGTGAAATCAATAAACCAATCGGAATTAAGAAAATCAACGAAACAAAAGCAACCTTTACAGATAACCAGATAGCGTGGAGTTCATTATTGCCTAAATAATCCATTATGAATACTAACTCCAAGTCCACTCAGGTTTCTATTTCTTTTGACATAAAATGACTAATGTTCAAATGGTGACTTGCAAAAAGTATTGAATCAAAATATATCGCGTCCAACAGCGGTGTGCACTACGCACTCCACCGAAAAAATCCAGCGGGCCGCCGGCCCGTTTTTTTATGCTTGGGAAAAATGACAAACGAGTTAATTGCTAAGTCAGCTATTGAAAAAAAGCTGTTAGAAATCATCAACCCCGTTATCTCAGACATGGGGTTTGAATTGGTTCGCTTAAGATTAATGAGTAACAAAGAGATAACTTTACAAATAATGGCGGCCCAACCAAACGGATATATAAATGTTGATGAATGTGCAGAAATATCTACGGCTATAAGCGCTGTGCTTGATGTCGAAGATCCAATTTTAGATGCATACAACCTTGAGGTATCAAGTCCAGGTATTGACCGCCCACTTACCAGAATTAAAGATTTTGAAGAATTCGAAGGTTATGAAGCCAAGATCGAAACAGTAGATCTAATTGATGGTCGAAAACGATTTAGGGGAACACTGGCCGGGATCAATGGTTCAGAAATTTTAATTAATCTAGACGAAGGTACTATCGGTCTGGAATTTAACTGGCTTGCTGAAGCCAAGCTCGTATTAACTGATGATTTAATTAAAGAAATGTTAAAACAAAGAAAAATAAACCAAAATTTTGATGACAAAAATTTTGATACAATTGAAACCGAACGGTTAGAGGAGATTGAATAATGGCCATTACTTCTGCAAATCAGCTTGAGCTTTTACAGACAGCAGAAGCTGTTGCTCGAGAAAAAATGATTGACCCAAGCTTGGTAATAGAAGCCATGGAAGAAAGCCTCGCCCGCGCAGCCAAGTCTAGATATGGTTCAGAAATGGATATACGTGTGTCGATTGATAGAAAGACAGGCCGTGCAGCGTTTACCCGGGTTCGTACAGTAGTCACTGAAGAAGAATTAGAAAACTACCAGGCTGAAATGACTGTTGATCAAGCAAAACAATATATGGAAAATCCAGAAGTTGGACAGCAATATATTGAAGAAATACCCCCTGTTGATATGGGAAGAATAGCTGCTCAATCCGCTAAGCAAGTTATCTTGCAAAAGGTCCGTGAGGCAGAACGAGATCGCCAATATGAAGAATTTCAAGATCGCGCCGGAACTATAATTAATGGAGTTGTTAAGCGAGAGGAGTATGGAAATGTTGTCGTTGATGTAGGGCGCGGCGAGGCAATTCTAAGACGTACTGAAAAAATTGGACGAGAAAGCTACCGCCCAAATGACCGAATCCGTTGTTATATTAAGGATGTGAGAAGAGAAACAAGAGGACCTCAGATATTTTTGTCACGAACAGACCCTATGTTTATGGCTGAATTATTTAAAATGGAGGTACCAGAAATTTATGAAGGTATCATTGAAATTAAGTCTGTAGCTCGAGATCCAGGGTCTCGTGCAAAAATTGCTGTTTTTACCACTGATACCACAATTGATCCTGTTGGGGCTTGTGTCGGGATGCGGGGCAGCAGAGTTCAGGCTGTAGTAAATGAGCTGCAAGGAGAAAAAATTGATATTATCCCATGGAATGACGATCAGCCAACATTTTTAGTTAACGCGCTGCAGCCGGCTGAAGTAAGTAAAGTTGTTCTGGATGAGGAAGCAGGAAAAATCGAAGTTGTAGTTCCAGAAGAGCAACTTTCATTAGCCATCGGCCGTCGAGGACAAAACGTACGTTTAGCAAGCCAACTAACAAATCTAGATATAGATATAATGACTGAGGCAGAAGAAAGTGCTCGAAGGCAGAAAGAATTTGAAGAGCGAACTCAATTATTTATCGAAACTTTGGATGTTGATGAGTTTTTTGCTCAGCTGTTAGTTTCCGAAGGTTTCGCTAATTTAGAAGAGGTCGCGTATGTTGAAATAGATGAATTGCTCGTCATAGATGGTGTTGACGAAGATACTGCGCAAGAACTTCAAACTCGTGCTAAAGAATTTCTTGAAGAGCAAGCAAATAAAGCTCTGGAACGTGCGAAAGAACTTGGGGTTGAAGAAAGTCTTATAAATTTTGAAGGTTTATCTCCCCAAATGCTAGAAGCTTTAGCGGAAGATGGCGTAAAAAATCTAGATGAATTTGCCACCTGTGCTGACTGGGAGCTGGCAGGAGGTTGGACCACCGTTGATGGTGAAAGAGTAAAAGACGACGGTATACTTGAAAAGTTCGATTTAAGCTTGGAAGAAGCTCAAGATATGGTAATGACAGCTCGTGTTATGTTGGGATGGGTTAACCCAGACGACCTCGTGCCGAGCAATGAGGATATTGAAGAGTAACCCGCTATATGATTTCGTTTGCAGAAAAATTCAAAGTATCGGAGCGAAAGTGCATCGCCACAGGTAAGGTGCTAGCAAAGAGTGACTTGGTACGCTTTGTTTTGGGGCCTAACAGCATGATATTCCCTGATCCTGAAAATAAATTACCGGGGCGGGGTATATGGGTTAAAGCTGATCGCTCTGCAATTCTCAAAGCAGAAAAAAGTAAGCTATTTTCTCGAGCTGCAAACCAAAGTGCCGAGTGTTTGGAGAATTTAGCTGACCACGTCGAAATTTTAATAGCAAACCGCATCATTAAGCTTATAGGCTTATCGCGAAAATCTGGTCAGTGCATTTGTGGATATGAGAAAGTAAAAGATTGGCTTAAAAAAGATATTGCAGAAGTTTTAATCCAATCGAGCGATGGCTCTAATCGAGAAAAGTCGCGGTTACGAACGCCTAGTGACGGAAGTTTCATAGGTTGGCTTAGCTCAAAAGAACTTGGAAAAGCCTTCGGGCGAGAAAATATTACTCACTGCGCACTAGCATCTGGTGGTTTAACTCAACGTATAGTAGAAGATGCTCAGCGCCTCAAAGGATTGCGCATCGTAAAAGATCAAAATTCTTTTCGAAAGGATGAAACGTCTAAATGAGCGAAAATGATGGAAAAAAAACCTTGGGTGTCCGAAGTGGGCCAAGGGCTAGTAACGTAAAACAGAGCTTTAGTCATGGGCGCTCTAAAAATGTTGTCGTGGAAACAAAGAGAAAGAGAGTAGTTGTCCCAAAAGCAGGGACATCCAAAACTAGCATTCAATCATCAAACAGAGATGGCACTAAAGGCCTTGCTTCGGGAATAACAGACACAGAGATGGAGCGCCGATTAAAAGCGCTTCAGGCCGCCAAAGCAAGAGAAGCGGACGAGGTTGCTCAACGTGAAGCCAGCGCCAAAGAACGCGAACAAGAAAGAGAGCAAAGACGGCTTGAACAAGAAAACAAGCAACGGGAATTAAAAAAGGCTGAAGAAATTGAGAGTGAAAAAGAAGCTCAAGCTGAAGCTGCTAAAAAACAGGAAGAAGAGCAAGCTAAAAAAGCTGCAGTAGAAGCAAAAACTGCAACTAAAGCAGATGCTCCACAACGAAGAGATTTCAGCGATCAAAAAAATGCTCGCCCAACATCTCCAAGCGCTAGGAAAAAAGACCGCGAAGGCGATGAAAGATCCACTGGACGAGGACGAGGTGATGAAGGTCGGCGTTCTGGCAAACTAACATTAAGCCAAGCTCTTGATGGCGGAGATCGAGGTCGTCAAAAATCCATGGCTGCGATGAAGCGAAAGCAAGAACGAGCCAGACAAAAAGCTATGGGCCAAACTCAAGAAAGAGAAAAAATTGTTAGAGATGTGCAAGTCCCTGAAGCAATTATTGTTTCCGAACTTGCAAATCGAATGGCAGAAAGATCGGCAGACGTTGTTAAATCATTGATGAAAATGGGAATGATGGTCACGCAAAACCAGGTCATAGACGCAGATACCGCTGAACTTATAATCGAGGAGTTTGGCCATAAAATTGTTAGGGTTTCTGCTTCTGATGTGGAAGACGCAATCACTGAAATTGAAGACAAGCCTGAAGACCTAAAGCCTAGGCCTCCTGTGATTACGATTATGGGGCACGTCGACCACGGGAAAACTTCTCTTTTGGATTCAATAAGAAATGCCAAAGTTGTTTCGGGCGAAGCTGGGGGTATTACTCAGCATATTGGAGCTTATCAAGTTAAAATCAAAGATGGTACTATCCTTTCATTTTTAGACACACCTGGCCACGCAGCCTTTACCTCAATGCGTTCAAGAGGCGCTCAAGTAACTGATATTGTAGTTTTGGTCGTCGCTGCAGATGACAGTGTAATGCCTCAAACGGTAGAGGCTATAAACCATGCTAAAGCCGCTAAAGTACCCATGATTGTTGCCATTAATAAGTGTGACAAACCGGAAGCAAATCCAGATAAAGTGCGAACAGAATTACTACAACACGAAGTAATAGTAGAAGCGATGTCCGGGGAAGTGCAGGATGTAGAGGTTTCTGCTATAACCGGGAAGGGTCTTGATGAGCTATTAGAGGCAATCGCTTTACAAGCTGAAATTTTGGAGCTCAAAGCAAATACTAAGAGAGCGGCTCATGGAGCGGTTATCGAAGCCCAGTTGGACGTAGGACGCGGTCCAGTGGCGACTGTTCTTGTTCAAAATGGAACTTTAAAACAGGGCGATATTTTTGTTGTGGGAGAACAATGGGGAAAAGTGCGCGCGCTAATCAATGACAAAAATGAACGCGTTAAAGAGGCTGGGCCATCAGTACCAGTTGAAGTACTCGGTTTGAACGGAACACCTGAAGCAGGTGATGTGGTAAATGTCGTTGAAACAGAAGCACAAGCCCGAGAGATTTCTGAATATCGCGAAAGTGCCGCCAAAGAAAAACGTGCTTTGGCTGGTGCCGGAACGTCACTTGAACAACTAATGGCCAAAGCAAAAGAGGATGAAAACGTAACCGAAATGCCTATTCTTGTTAAGGCTGATGTTCAAGGTTCCGCAGAAGCAATTGTTCAAGCTATGGAAAAAATTGGTAACGACGAAGTTAGAGTGCGAGTTTTACATTATGGGGTAGGCGCTATAACGGATACAGATGTCGGCTTGGCTGAGGCATCAGGCGCACCTGTTATGGGGTTTAATGTCAGAGCCAACGCTTCTGCTAGAAATTCTGCAAATCAAAAAGGTGTTGAAATACGCTATTATTCTATAATTTATGATTTGGTTGATGATGTTAAGGCGGCAGCTTCTGGTCTTCTGTCGGCAGAAATTCGAGAAAATTTTATTGGTTATTCTCAAATCAAAGAAGTATTCAAAGTATCGGGTGTTGGGAAAGTTGCTGGATGCCTTGTAACAGAAGGAGTGGCCAGAAGAAGTGCAGGGGTCCGCTTGCTTCGCGATAACGTTGTTATCCATGAAGGAACCTTGAAAACTCTCAAAAGATTCAAAGATGAAGTACCTGAAGTTCAATCAGGACAGGAATGCGGCATGGCCTTTGAGAATTACGAGGATATCCGGGCCGATGACGTCATAGAAATTTTTGAGCGGGAAGAGATTGCTCGAAAGTTAGATTAAAAATTTCTCCTAGAAAAAATTAAATCGATTAAATCCAGTCTCGAAGAATTGGTATCAAAGGTTTATCAGCTGGAGGCATAGGGTAATTTTTCAGTTCGTTTGAATACACCCATTTCAATTCCTGTTCTTCTTTTGGTATTACAATTCCTTCCCATTTTCGACAGACGAATAACGGCATCAATAAGTGAAAATCTTCGTACGCATGACTTGCAAATGTCAATGGAGCGAGACAACTATTCCAGGTCTTAATGCCCAACTCCTCTGATAACTCTCGCACCAAAGCTTGTTCTGGTGTTTCTCCAAGTTCAACTTTGCCACCAGGAAACTCCCACAAGCCAGCCATGGATTTTCCATCGGGTCGCTTTGCTATTAAAATCCTACCATCTTTATCTATTAAGGCGACTGCTGAAACCAAAATTGTTTTCATGAACGATAATCCGAATTAATACTTATATACTCACTCGTAAAATCACAGGTCCAAAAAGTGGTGCTACCTCTTCCAAGACCTAAATCTACAGAGATTATTATTTTGGAGTTTTTCATGTACTGCGCACCTAGTTCCTCCGAATAATTTGGAGCTACCCAGCCATTTTCTGCAACCAATATATCACCAAAAAATATTTTTAATTTATCTCTTTCAGCATGAGCACCAGATTTACCTATTGCCATAATAATTCTTCCCCAATTGGGATCTTCACCCGCTATAGCAGTTTTAACTAGAGGGGAATTAGCAATAGACTTTGCAAGGGTTTTTGCGTCAGCCTTATTTTTTGCATTCAAAATATTTATTTCAACAAACTTTGATGCTCCTTCTCCATCCCTAACTACTTGATGTGCCAAATCAGTCATAAGAGAAGTCAAACCTTGTGAAAAATTTCTCTGGTTCTTTCCTATACTTATGCCTGATTTTCCCGTCGCAGCTATCAAAACGGTATCAGATGTGGACGTATCCCCATCGACTGAAATTGAATTAAAAGTTTTATCATTTATTACAGATAGATAAGACTGCAACACTTCTTTTTCGATAGATGCATCGGTAAATAAGTAAACTAACATTGTAGCCATATTTGGGGCAATCATCCCTGAACCTTTAGCAATCCCCGCGATAGTGACTTCACCTTCATCGGTTAAAACTTTTATAACGGAGCCTTTGGGATATGTGTCTGTGGTCATAATTGCTTCAGCGGCTTCCCGGATACCATGTTCAGATTTGTCAGCTGCCATTTTGTTCAAGACATCAATGACCAAATTGTGTGGCATTTCCTCACCAATTACACCAGTTGAAGAAGAAAATACCCTAGACTGGGGTATATTTAAAACTTCTGATACTGCCGAAGTAATCGCTTCTACTGAAACCTTTCCCCGAAAACCTGTAAATGCGTTAGCATTGCCTGAATTTACAACTATCGCAGCCCCTAACGAACTATCTTTTAGGTGGATTTTTTCCTCACAATCTATAACAGCAAAAGATCTTGTAGAAGAAGATGTAAAAACACCTGCAATTTCTGTCCCAGGGTCCAAAATTACCAACATTACATCACTTCGACCCTGGTACTTAATACCAGCTGAAGCTGTAGAAAAGTTTACACCTTTTATTGCAGGTATATCTGGAAAACTCACTGGTGCGAGCGGTGAGACCTTTTCTATTTTGGACATTTATTTCTCCCGCAATAAAATTTTGGATTTTTGGGTGTTAATTTTGTCATAAATTTACCTATAAATTAATGATGTTTTTTGCGCTAGCGTTGACACCACTATGCGGGGCCCTTAAATCGCTTAAGAGCAGCGCGTAATGCTTACCTAATTCCTAGTTTGAGTTTTACTATCAAGCAAGGCTATAAAAAGTGTCTATGCAAGTTAAATAATTGGAGAAAAAATGCTGGGATTTGGAAAACTTGCTAGAGCAGCTTTTGGTTCATCAAATGACCGAAAGATAAAAAATATCCAGCCAATTGTTGATAAAATCAACTCACTTGAAGTCGATTTTGAAAAATTCCCAGATGAGGCATTAATTGAAAAAACTGATGAATTAAAAGACCGCTACAAAAATGGTGAGACGCTGGACTCTCTTTTGCCCGAGGCGTTTGCTAACTGTCGTGAAGCGGCAAAGCGTTCACTTGGCCTCCGCGCATTTGACACCCAATTAATGGGGGGAATTTTTCTCCATCAAGGTAATATTTCAGAAATGAAAACTGGGGAGGGTAAAACCCTTGTTGCAACCTTTCCTGCCTATTTGAATGCCTTAGCAGGCAAAGGCGTTCATATCGTAACGGTAAATGATTATTTGGCAAAGCGTGATGCAGACTGGATGTCGAAAGTATATGGATCAATGGGCATGACAACTGGTGTTGTCCATCCACAACAAACAGATGACGAAAAATTATCTGCCTACAAGTGCGATATAACTTACACAACAAATAATGAATTAGGCTTCGATTATCTTAGAGATAATATGAAAAGTGAAATCGATCAGATGAATCAAAAATATCATTATTTTGCTATAGTCGATGAAGTTGACAGTATTCTGGTTGATGAGGCACGAACTCCACTGATAATTTCAGGGCCAGCGGAGGATCGAAGTGAAATGTATCAAACCATTGATAACTTAATACCCTCTTTGGAAGATGTTCACTTCACAATTGACGAAAAAACAAGAGCCGTAACGTTTACAGATGAAGGTAATGATTATTTAGAGGAAACATTGCTATCAGAAGGCATATTACCAGATGGGCAATCCCTGTATGATCCAGAAAGCACAACCATTGTTCACCACGTTAATCAAGGCCTGAGGGCGCATAAGCTATTCACAAAGGATAAAGATTATATAGTCAGATCTGACGAAGTAGTATTAATCGATGAGTTTACCGGACGTATGATGCCAGGACGTCGCCTTTCTGAAGGGCTCCATCAAGCTATAGAGGCGAAGGAGAACTGTTCAATACAATCAGAAAACGTAACCTTAGCCAGTGTAACATTTCAAAATTATTTCCGCTTGTATGATAAATTATCAGGTATGACAGGGACAGCAGCAACTGAAGCTGAAGAATTTAAAGAAATCTATAAACTAGGAGTGGTAGAAGTTCCAACTAACCGGCCTATCACGCGCATAGATGAAGATGACAAAGTTTACCGAACTACTGCTGAAAAATATATAGCTATTATTGAAGAGGTTAAGGAAGCCAATAATAAGGGACAACCTGTATTAGTTGGAACAACCTCTATAGAAAAATCTGAACTTCTATCAGAAATGCTTAAAAAAGAAAAAGTAAATCACAACGTTCTAAATGCAAGACAGCACGAACAAGAAGCTCAAATTATTGGGGACGCTGGGAAACTTGGGGCCGTGACGATAGCGACAAACATGGCTGGGCGAGGAACAGATATTCAACTCGGCGGTAATGTGGAAATGAAAGTGCTCGAGTCTTTAGCAAAAAATCCAAATGAAGACCCCGAAAAATTACGCGCCGAAATTGAAGCGTCTCACTCTGGTGAAAGAGAAAAAGTTTTAAGTGCAGGTGGTTTATTTGTACTTGCAACAGAAAGACATGAAAGCCGTAGAATTGATAATCAACTTCGTGGCCGGTCTGGTCGTCAGGGCGATGCTGGGCGTTCATCTTTTTTTCTAAGCCTCGAAGATGATTTAATGCGTATTTTTGGATCTGAACGCTTAGACAAAGTCCTTTCAACTTTAGGCATGGAGGAAGGTGAAGCAATCGTTCATCCATGGGTAAATAAATCCTTAGAAAGAGCTCAAGCAAAAGTTGAAGGACGTAATTTTGACATTAGAAAACAATTGCTAAAATTTGATGACGTAATGAACGATCAAAGAAAAGCAATTTTTGAACAACGCCTTGAGATTTTAAGGTCAACCGAAATCAGTGAAATAATTGAGGATATGCGCGAAGAAGTTTTAGACGACGCTGTCGATCTATACATGCCTGCCAAAGCCTATGCTGAACAGTGGGAAACGGAAGATCTAAAAAACTACGTGGACGACATTTTCAATGTAAATCTACCGATTGTCGAGTGGGCTGAAGAAGACGGTGTTGACAATGAAGTTGTCCGAGACCGTATAAGCAACGCAGTAGACGAATTTATGGATGAGAAAAATAAATCGTTTGGTGCCGAAAATATGAGTAAAATCTGTAAACAGATTTTACTTCAAACAATTGATCGGAAATGGCGTGAACACTTACTTAAACTAGAGCATCTTAGAAGTGTGGTTAGTTTTCGCGGTTACGCACAAAGGGATCCATTGAATGAGTATAAAAATGAAGCATTCCAACTTTTTGAAAGTTTATTGGGCTCGTTACGCTTAGATGTAACAAAACATATGGGGAAAGTGCGTCCGCTCACAGAGGAAGAGCAGAAAGCTATTGTTGAGCAAATGGTCTCTCAGAAGGAGCAAAGTCAAAAAATTGAGCAACCTAAAGCCAATGGGTTGGCCATAAATAATACTTCTGAAAAAGAAATGCCTATAAACTGGAAAAGTACCGGCCGAAACGAAAAGTGCCCATGTGGATCAGGAAAAAAGTTCAAACATTGTCATGGACGCTACGTTTAAACTTTAAAAGTTTAACGGTTTTTTGGGTAAAGTTTACGAAACTTTACCCAAGCTTTAACCGTTCTGCTTTTCAACTTTGAATACTTTTCCTGCTATTATAGAAAGAATGGCTGCAGCAAAACTAAACAAAGCACCCATTTTTGCAGCATCTTGAACAGGACCAGCATCAAAAGCTACTGTTGCTACAAACAGTGATACCGTGAAGCCAATTGCTGACACAAATCCTATAACAACCAAATCAATTAAGCGCATTCCTTGTGGCATTCCTAGCCGCATCGGTGATGCCGCCAGCCACCCAAATAGAAAAATACCAATAGGTTTTCCAATTATCAAACCAGCTAAAACTAACCAAGTTGCATCGCCTATGGCTGAAAACTCTACTCCAGCATTTAATAGACCAAAGAAAAATAGAACTATTTCGACAGGATGCTTAAGAGCATGTTCAATCATATTTAACAGGTCATGTGCATGCTCTTCGGCGGCGTCAAAAAACCCAAATGCACGGTCTGCATGGGGAATGGTCGGTACAATCGGTAATAAACCCAATGCTGGATGCAAACCTGCTTTCATGAAACCATACCAACTTATGCAGCCACCCAACAAATAAGGCCAAAAAGTTAAATATCTTCTAATCAAAGTTGTGTAAGGCCGATCATGTTTTCCGCCATCCATGCGATGTGGAAGCCAGTTGAATAAAAAATATGTTAAGAAAGCTGCCGCAAACGAGACTAGTAGCCACTCGGGCGCTAGTTCGCCTGAAGGATAAAATATTGCTAGAATAATTAAACCAGCTGCATCATCCGCAATAGCTAAAAGTAGCAAAAATCTGACGGCAGGGTGTCCCGCACCAAAAACTATACGTCCAACCAAATAACTAAATGCAATATCAGTTGCCGTGGGTATAGCCCAACCGTTTTGAACAGCATTATAAGTATCTGAACCCATAAAAGCCGCTAGACCTAAGTACACTGCAATTGGGCCAAACATTCCACCTGCTGTTGCAACTAACGGTGTGGCAGCCTTTTTCCCGCGAAGACTACCATCTTTTAAAATAATCGCCTCCCAAACTTCTTTTGCAGCTATAGCAAAAAAGAAGGCCATCCCAATATCGTTTACTAGATAATGAAAACTCAGGACATTGGTTGCGCCACCTGATGCAAAAGTATCGTATCCATCTCCATAGGCCTTAGCCCAATACTTGTAGTTAGGCCCAAGCCAATCATTGAACCATAACGGGTATTCCACAAGATGGTGATAACTATGAGGATTTGTATTTGCCCATATTAAAGCAATTAAAGCCCCAAAAATCAAAAGAAGAGAATAGTTAGTTAAAAAGTTCCAAACGCGATACATGAATTCCTCAAAAGCCTTTATTATTGTCACAACCAAATAATAGAAAAAATATAAAACAGCAATTCAAACAGTCAAAATAAAAGCTACTGCTCCAATTTTACTCTCAATCCTCGCAAAATTGGTAATGTTTGCTTCAAATGATCTTTTCCTAAATCAGAAACAACTTCATTTAAAACGGGCGCAACTGCAGAGATAGCGTTATTTCGTGCCATGCGGCCCGATTGGCTTATGGCTACCTTTTTCTTTCGAGCGTCATCCCAATCAGGGCGAATATGTACATACCCAGCCCCTTCTAGGCGCCTTAAGGTATTGGTCATTGCGCCTCGAGTAACATGAAAGCTTTTTGCAAGCTGCGCCGGTGTTCTTTCAACATTAATATGAGCTAAATGATTTAAGACAGAGAAGTGTGATAACTCCATTCCTTTAGGTAAAACTTTTGCCAGCTGTAATCTTAGTAGTTGATCAACTGTCAAAATTTCACTGAATAAAGAAATGGCAAGTGTGCTGTTATCATCATTCATTTATACAAGCCTGCGAGGGTAACTGATGTGATCCAATATTCATTTCTTAATAAGAATTTCGTCTAACTTGCCGATTTGGTCTAATCCGAATAATTGCTCCCACCCACCAATATGTTGCTCATTGATAAAAATCTGGGGCACTGTTTTGGCTCCGTTTGCTCGCTCAACCATAATTGGCTTTAGAGATGGATCCTTCAGAACATCGAACTCATTAAAGTCCACGCCCTTTTTTATCAATAAATTTTTTGCAATCGTGCAAAAGCCGCAGAGCGGTGAAGTATAGATGTCAATTTCCATTGCTCAATAATTTTTCTAATCTAATTTAGTTACATTACCAACAAATAAGCCATAATTTTATATAAAACAATTAAGGTCATGTTTATTCTAAAAAAGAAACTTATACTTTGAATATTTCAAAGAATCTCTTTATCCCAACAATATGAAAAATAGTGAAGAAATTATTGATAAAGAAGCCTTAGTACGAAGCAGGATGAGATCGGATAAGGAAGATAATTTTCTCCAAAAATTAGCTGTTCAGGAAATAAAAGATCGGTTGAAATTCATCAAAAAGCGTTTTGAAAAAATTTTAATCATTTGTGGTAATCCTTTTTATTGGCAGGAAGCTTTTCATGGCGCTGAATTTATTGCTGATGACGAAATATTAGCATTCCCTCAAAAAGGGTACGATTTAGTAATCCACGGTATGTCATTGCATTACGCTAATGATCCTATTGGCCAATTAGTCCAATGCCGATCAATAATGAAGGAAGGTGGTTTGCTGCTTGGTATTTTCTTAGGTGGTCAAACACTAAATGAACTTAGAGACTCAATTGCCTCGGCAGAAATTGAATTGACAGGCGGTATTTCACCTAGAGTCTTACCAATGATAGATATTCGTGATGCTGGCTCTTTTCTAATGCGTGCAGGTTTTGCTCTACCTGTAGCAGATATTAGTGTGAATATGGTAGATTATGGAAAACCCTTAGATCTTTTTTATGATCTTCGAAAAATGGGGGAAACAAATGTTCAGAAACATCGATTAAAAAAATTTTCACATCGTAAACTCTTTTCTTTGGCTTCTGATAAATATATCGACAGTCAGAATTCAGAAAATAAAAGTGTAAAAGCCACCTTTGAATTCATTACTATAACTGGCTGGGTGCCATCGCAAGATATACCCAAACCCCTTAAACCTGGCTCAGCAACAATGAGACTTGCTGATGCGCTAAAAGTAAAAGAAGAAAAACTGAGAGATTGACCATCTAACACAATGACTTACCTCAACAGCACACTGACAAGAATAAGAGAAAACAAATAATGTTTGATGAAACAGCATCACTAACGATCCCCAAACATGCGGAAGCGGATCACCCAAAAGTTCCAAAAAAGCGAGTTGGAATTCTTCTAACTAACTTGGGTACTCCCGATAACTATGACTATTGGTCAATGAGGCGCTATTTGTCAGAGTTTTTGTCAGATAGACGTGTTATAGATTATTCTCCTTGGCTATGGCAGCCATTGTTACAATTGGTGATATTATCAATTCGCCCGTCTAGGTCTGGTGCAGCGTATAAGTCTATTTGGAATAATGAGGGAAATGAAAGTCCCCTAATGACGATAACGAGAAATCAAACACTCAAAATAAAAACAGTCATGGAAAAAAAATATGGGCAGAAGGTCAAAGTGGATTTTTGTATGCGTTACGGAAATCCTTCAACACAATCCAAGGTAAGGGAAATGGTTCAAGAAGGTTGTACAAAAATTTTATTTTTTCCTCTTTATCCTCATTATGCGGGAGCTACGTCCGCAACAGCTAATGATCAATTTTTTAGAGCGTTAATGCGGGAAAAATGGCAACCAGTTGTTCGCGTTGTAGAGCCTTATTTTGAACAACCTCAATACATTGAAGCCTTAGCACAATCTGTAGAAGAAGCTTATGCTGCAAAAAAGACTAAACCTGAAATTCTCGTTTGCAGCTATCATGGCGTGCCAAAAAGATATTTAATGCAAGGTGATCCGTATCATTGCCAGTGCCAGAAAACTACTAGGTTACTGAAGGAGCGTTTGGGATGGAAAGACACCGATATTATTACCACCTTTCAATCTAAGTTTGGACCAGAAGAGTGGTTGAAGCCCTACACCGTTGAAGAAGTCGCAAGACTTGTTGAAGAAGAAAAGAAAAAGTCTATAGCCGTTATTGCACCAGCTTTTTCCTCCGACTGTATTGAAACTTTGGAAGAAATAAACGAAGAAATTAAAGAAAGTTTTGAGGAAGCTGGAGGAGAAGAATTTACCTATATACCCTGTCTAAATGACAGCACTGCTCACATCGATGCGCTTTCTTCTTTGATTGATAAAAATTTAAATGGCTGGATAGACTAACCCAAATGCCGTTAATTCTTTTGTAAAACAGCAATCCCTTTTTCAGAAAATAATTTGACTAATTTTCCAAGTTTCATGGCTTTTTCTGGGTTCGATGCATTACCTTCAAGCCCTCTTTTCTTAACTCCTTGAAGTATAGCTGCCATTCGAAAAAAAGCGAATGCCATATAAAATTCAAAATTATAAATACCGTTTAAACCCGCCCTTTTACAGTAAGACTCAATAAATTCTTTGTCTTCCATAAGACCAAATTCTTTTCTGTCTACGTTTTGCAAACCGCGCCCCTCTAAGCCAGTTGGCATTGACCACTGCATAAGTACGCTAGCTAGATCTGCAAAAGGATGCCCAATAGTTGAAAGCTCCCAATCTAATACCGCCACACACTTATTTTTTTTAGGGTCAAAAAATAAATTATCTAATCGGAAATCTCCATGAACTAAACATCGTTTTCCATCATCGACCGGAGTATTTCCTTCCAACCATAGGATAAGTTGGTTCATACTTGTAATTTGATCTGTTTCAGAAGATCGATATTGTTTCGTCCAACGAGTAATTTGTCTAGTGAAATAGTCGCCGCCTGGACCGTAGTCGGAAAGACCAACTTTTAATAAGTCGACTTTGTGTATCTCCGCTAAGATATTGCTCATTTCTTCAAAGATTGAATAACGGCGATGCTCAGCGACGACATCTAAACGTGGATCCTCAAAACAAATACCCTGTATGTGCTCCATAATATAGAATTCTGTGCCTAAAACACTAACATCAGCACAGAAAGCAAGCATTCTTGGCACTGGAACCTGGCTATTTTGCAAGGCTAACTGAACTCTATACTCCCTATCCACCGCATGTGCCGACTTTAATAAAACCCCTTCTGGTTTTTTTCGAAGAACATATTTTTTCTTGGGGGTTTCGATTAAATAGGTTGGGTTGGACTGACCAGAATTAAACTTTGTATACTTTGCGGGTCTATAAAAATTTTCAATATTAGTTTCAGCCCATTCTGATGCAGCTTTGAAATCTAACTTCGATTTAGCCATCTTGACCAAGACCTTTTGACAAATATTGCCTCCCAATCCAGTGGGCAACCAAAGCTGGCTTCTCAAAGCCCTCTATCTCAACTTGAACACGCCATGTCGTCGAAATTTCGAAGGGCCTTACTTCTCGAATATCAGCAAGCTCAAAGTGTCCTCGAACTCGTGATCCAACTTTTACAGGTGATAAAAACCTGAGCTTTTCAAAGCCATAGTTTACTCCTAATTTAGATCCTTCTATGACAGGAATTGCGTCGTAATACATCGCAGAAAGTAATGAAACTGTTAAAAATCCATGCGCTATAGTTCCATTAAAAGATGTATTTTTAGCAGCAATTGGATCCACGTGGATATATTGCCAATCTTCTGTTAAGTCAGCAAATTTATCTACCCTTTCTTGGTCAATGGCAAACCATCTAGAGACACCTACTTCTAAACCTAATTGTTGTTTAAGATCTTCAAAGGTCAGCAAATCAGTCCTCACCAAATATACTGGGTCCGGTTGAAACATTTATCCCACCAGATATTGGTAATATTGCACCAGTAACATATGATCCACCTTTTCCGCATAAAAATTGAATGGATGCAGCAATATCGTCGGTGTGCCCTATGCGCTTTAGCGGAACTCTTTTTGAAACACGCATAGTTCCTTTTGAGTCCCCTATCGCAAAATCAGTCATGTTAGATTGAAATGGGCCAGGAGAAAGAGCGTTCACTGTTATATTTCTTTCAGCCAGTTCCTTGGCTAAAATCCTGGTTATATGATGAACCGCAGATTTGGAGGCTGCATACGAATAAGCTCCATCGCCCATTGGAACTTCCCCCATAACACTACCTATATTCACAACACGAGATGGAAAATCTGACTTTGAGGAGGCTGCCAACAAGGGGACCAGTTTCTGAGTTAGATAAAAAATAGCCGAGACATTAAGATTAAGAACTTTTGCCCAAGCTTCGTAAGGAAAACTACTAAGTTCTGAGCCCCAGGTTCTACCAGCGTTGTTAACTAAAATGTGCAATTCTGAATTTTGAGCATAGATTTCATCAGTTATATCACTAATCCCAGTCTCACTGCTCAAATCACCTCTAAAAGGTATAACCTCCCCCTCAAAGTCGTAATTATTTAGTTCTTCAGCTGCGTTCTGACAATTTTCTAATTTTCGAGAAACGATAAAAACTTTTGCACCCGCTGAAACTAAACCCACAGTTGCCATAAGGCCAATACCAGTGGATCCCCCAGTAACAAGAGCCGTCTTTCCTTTTAAGGAAAACAAATTATTAGAAATCATAGCTTATCATTTTTTATGTCTAGTTTTTAGTTTATTCTTAAATTCTTTATAGTTAAATATATATTTTCTATGGTTGCTTGATCCCGAGCTAATAGTTATTTGAATATTGAGAGATCATAAAAAAGGAAACCCAGTGACAAATTTTACCTACAGTAAAGATTTACCTGATGACCTTGACCTAGGCAAAATCGTTGCAGTTGATTGCGAAACGATGGGATTGAACCCTAGTCGCGATCGACTTTGTGTAGTGCAGCTTTCATCGGGTGATGGGCACACCCACATTGTCCAGATAGAAAAAGATCAAAAGAAGGCACAGAACCTAACAAGGTTGCTTAAGAACAAAAATATACTGAAGTTGTTTCATTTTGGACGTTTTGATATTGCCATTTTATATTCTACTTTTGGACTTCTTGCTTCACCTGTTTATTGTACAAAAATAGCGAGTAAAATTGCGCGAACCTATACTGATCGTCATGGGTTAAAAAATCTCCTAACAGAGCTTTTAGAAATTGATATTTCCAAGCAGCAGCAATCAAGTGACTGGGGAGCCAAAACCCTAACGAAAGCCCAAGTAGACTATGCTGCAACTGACGTTTTGTATTTGCACGCATTACGAGAAAAACTAAACGAAATGCTTGAACGTGAAAATAGAGATGATTTGGCTAACGAATGTTTTAAATTTCTACCATTTCGCGCAGCCTTAGACATTAAGGGTTGGAATGATATAGATATTTTTGAGCATTAACCCGGTTTTATAAATGCCCGCATTGAAAATCAGTTACTCAAATACAGTTTTTTACCTAAAACTAACTCTGGTTTTTCTAGGCTTATTCGCCCTCGTGATGATTTTTTTATCAGCAAAAAAATTAGACCCAAGTACAGAAATTCCTTTCGCCAAGGATATAGACTTTGCAACACTAGATGATGGGCTCACTAAACCAATATACTCATCTATGACAAACTCCGGCGATGAAGTTCGCATATCAGCAGAGCAAATTATCTCAACTGAGAAAAAAGATATAGCTCTTATAAAATCTGCTATCTTGAGAATTTTTTCTGTAAGTGGCTCTGATTTATTTTTGTCATCCGATACGGCTCTTCTGGACAAAGGAAAAAAGAATTTAATTTTTTCAAAAAATGTAATCTTACAAACAAATGACAAAATGGAAATTACCGCCCCAAAAATATTTACAGCGCTTGACAAAACTTTGATACAGGCTGATGGCCCGATCAAAGGAATATTTGGAAATAGCAACATAGAGGCAGGCAAACTTGATATAATTAAAGAAAATGCATCATCTAATCTAGTTATCAGTTTTACTAAAGGCGTTAAAATGGTATACAATCCTGGTAAATCTTTTTAAGAGTAGAGACTTGTCAAAATTTGTAAAAATTTTTTTATATGTGGTGTTATTATCTAATATGGCATTCTCACAGAACTCTGGTTTTGGATCCCTATCATCGGATCGAACAGAACCAGTTGAGTTCAGCTCTGATCGTTTAGTTTTCAACCAAGAAGAGAATTTAGCCGAATTATTTGATGGCGTAAAAATCATTCAGGGTGCGACTGTATTAAGTGCAGAATATGTTAAGGCTACTTATTCTAAGACTAACAAATTGGAAAAAATCTTCGCAGAACGCAATATCGAATTAAAAAGTAACCAGGACATTGCTAGGGCCGATAAAGCTGTTTATTCGTTGACGGGTAATTCTATTTCTTTAACTGGAAACGCTCAATTAATTCAGGGCGCTAACAATATAATGGCTGACCAAATCTTAATCAATACAGAAACAGGCCTGACTCAACTGGTAGGTAGCGTAAAAACAGTTATATCCCCGAGTACCAATTAAATGTCTTCTCTCAAGGTATTAGAATCTGAAACAGGGTTGCAGGTAGCGGGTCTCAGGAAGAGCTTTAAAAAACGGATAGTTATTCACGATGTTTCCTTACAACTACGAAGAGGAGAAGTAGTTGCTCTGCTAGGACCGAATGGGTCTGGGAAAACAACCACATTTTATTCTATAGCCGGATTAACTTCGTCAGATGGCGGACAGGTAAAAATAGATGGCGTAGATGTTACGACTATGCCTATGTACCGCCGAGCTAGGATGGGTTTGGCTTATTTGCCACAAGAGACGTCTATCTTCAGAGGTTTGAATGTTGAGGAGAACATAAAATCGATACTTGATATTTCAACTCCTGTAAAATCAGAGCGACAAGCAAAATTAGAAAAATTATTATCAGATTTTCGAATAGGGCACTTAAGAAGAACTCCTGCGCTTGCTTTATCAGGCGGTGAACGTCGGAGGGTAGAAATTGCCCGAGCCTTAGCTACAGATCCAAAATATATTCTACTAGATGAACCATTCGCTGGGGTTGATCCAATCTCTATAAATGATGTTCGCAATCTAGTTGCAGAATTAAAAAGCCAAGGTATCGGTGTGCTTATAACTGATCATAATGTGCGAGATACCCTTAAGATTGTAGACAGGGCATATATTTTACATGATGGTCGAGTTATTATTTCTGGATTGCCCGAGGATGTTGTTAATAATGACAATGTTCGTCGGGTTTATTTAGGAAAAGATTTTAACATATAATAGAAAAAATTTATTTTTAGTTCATTTTTATTGACATAATTGCTGCAAAGTTTTTCAATCATATCATAGGGCGATTAGGGTAAAAAATTTTTACTCAAGTAAAAAATTGAAAATACAAACCTCAAACGCTGAGAAGTGTATGCCTTAAATTGCAGCTTAATTAAACTTCGCCTCAAATGGCCGATGCAAGGATACTTATATGCAGTACCAAATTTCAGGAATTCATATCGATGTTGGCGATGCTCTTCAAACGCATGTTAAAGGGGAGCTAAGCGATACTATCAGTAAATATGCCGAGCGTCCGACAGACGCACAAATAATTTTTTCAAAAAGTGGTCACGAGTTTGTTTGCGATGCAATCATCCACTTATCAACCGGATTGACTGCACAAGCAAAAGCTTCCAAAGCAGAAATTTATGCCGCTTTTGATGCCTGTGCTGAAAAAATGGAAAAACAACTGCGTCGATATAAAAGAAAACTTAAAGGGCATCACAAAGATCGAAATCAATCAGTTGAATTTATTGATCCTGCATCGTATACGGACGCAACGAAAGAGGGTCAAAAAGATTCGGCTACAGTTTCAGAGCCCATAATAGTTGCAGAAACAGATAAACAGTTTCCAATTTTTTCTGTAAAGCAGGCGGCTGAGGAACTAGAAAAATCTAAACTACACTTTCTTTTGTTTAAAAACGAAGAAAAAAAAGGCGTAAATATTTTATTTCGACGGCCAGACGGGAATATAGGTTGGGTTCAGCCTATTTGAAATAAGCGCTTTCAAGGGTGTCTATAAGAGTTATTTTAAATGGAATTTTCAAATCTGTTAAAACCAGAAGCGATTCGTATTTTCTCTTCTGTTTCGAGTAAAAAGAGGTTGCTTCACGACCTGGCTGGTATTGCCGAGACGTGTTATCATACTGATTACTCAAATACTGTTGAGGCACTAATTGAAAGAGAATCCCTTGGACCTACTGGAGTTGGGGGTGGCGTTGCGCTGCCTCACGCCCGTTTGGAAAATTTAGAGCACGTGGTGGGGGCTCTTATACTTTTGGAAAGCCCTGTTGAGTTTGAGGCTATTGATAAGCAACCCGTAGACGTCGTTTTTAGTCTTTTTGCCCCTAAGTCTGCAGGTGTAGAACATTTAAAAGCTCTAGCCTTGGTATCACGTACACTCCGGGAGCAATCGACCGTTGCTAAATTACGGTCTAACCCTGACCCGACGACTATTTACACAATTTTGACCGAGCCAGCTAACGTTCAAGCCGCCTAAAAGGCTGCGTAACAAGGTATAGTATCCAGACAACATAAAGTGTAACCATCTTAAAGATACTATTGCAGTATTACATTTTTTGAAGCTGCTATAAAAAATGGGTTTCTATAGTTCGGTTTCCCGTACTCCAAACGTTGCTTATTTCCCACTTGTACCACACGGCCGCCAGCTGCCGATAAAACCGCGTGGCCTGCTGCGGTATCCCATTCCATAGTTGGACCAAAACGTGGATAAAGATCTGCTTCACCAGTGGCTATCAAACAGAATTTAAGAGACGAGCCCGCACTAACGAGTTCTTTACACTTATATTTAGATATATATTGGTCAGTTTCTGCATTGCGGTGAGACTTAGAGGCAACAACTCTTAAGGCTGCATTATCAGAAAAAGCAGTTTGAATTTTTTTTACTGAACCCATTTTAGAAACACTAAAATACCCTATTTCCTCCACCGCCTTACCATCTGCACTTGTATAAAATAATCTTTGGCGTGCTGGTGCATAGACAATACCTCTCACTGGTTCTCCATGACGGACTAAAGCTATATTTACGGTAAAGTCTCCTCTGCGTTTGATAAACTCTTTAGTCCCATCAAGAGGATCTATTATAAAAAAAACTGGGGCATTCAAGGTATGAGTTTTGACTTGCTCTTCCGTAATGATTGGTATGTCTGGAAAATATTTTTTTAAGCCATTTGATATAACTTCATCTGCTTTTTTATCAGCTAGAGTTACTGGACTGTCATCAGATTTTAGCAAAACTTCGAGCTTATCACTATTATATATATCCATTATCACTTCACCACTGGTGAGCGCTAAAGACCTAAAAATTTCGCAGATTTTATTATAATTCATCTCATAAAACCGGTTATTCTAATCTTTTTGATAGTTTTATTATTCATAGAAATTTTTTCGAATAACTAGTCAATAAGATCTATAATTTTTAAACTTGGACAGTTTTTGTAACATTTTATAAAAAATTTTCCCGTGTAAGCTTGCAGGTCCCTTTAAGCCTCCCTATATACCGCCTGTCAGAGTCTTTGGTTTGCTCCCGACTTTTGTCAATTTAGACAACACTTGGGATCTTACCATAATATTTATGAGCATGTAAGCAAAAGGAACATAAAAATGGGTAAGGTTATTGGTATCGATTTAGGCACCACAAATAGCTGCGTAGCAATAATGGACGGATCCCAACCAAGAGTTATTGAAAACGCGGAGGGAGCTCGAACCACTCCATCGATTGTTGGTTTCACTGACGATGAGCGTCTTGTTGGCCAGCCTGCAAAACGGCAAGCTGTAACTAATCCTAGCAACACAGTTTTTGGTGCTAAACGATTAATTGGACGAAGAATAGATGACCCTGACTTAGCAAAAGACAAAAAAAATCTACCATTCTCCGTTGTAGATGGCGGAAATGGCGATGCTTGGGTTGAAGCGAAAGATGAAAAATATAGTCCTTCGCAAATCTCTGCTTTTACTTTGCAAAAAATGAAAGAAACGGCTGAGAGTTACTTAGGTGAAGATGTAACTGAAGCCGTAATAACCGTACCCGCCTATTTTAATGATGCGCAAAGACAGGCAACCAAAGATGCTGGAAAAATTGCTGGGTTAGATGTTCTGAGAATTATAAATGAGCCAACGGCTGCTGCATTAGCCTATGGCTTAGATAAAAAAGAAACTAAAACTATAGCTGTTTATGACTTAGGTGGTGGGACCTTTGACGTTACTATTTTAGAAATAGATGATGGGTTGTTTGAGGTCAAATCCACTAACGGTGATACCTTTTTGGGTGGTGAAGATTTTGACATGCGGATCGTAAATTATCTGGCTGACGAATTTAAAAAGGAAAACAGCGTTGATTTAACTGCCGATAAAATGGCTCTACAACGACTGAAGGAAGCAGCTGAAAAGGCAAAGATAGAGCTGTCTTCAGCGAACCAAACAGAAATAAATCAACCTTTTATTTCTATGGACGGCAAGACAGGGCAACCGCTCCACATGGTTATGAAATTAACCCGTGCTAAACTCGAGTCGCTTGTTGGCGATTTGATAAAGGCTTCCATTAAGCCCTGCCAAGCGGCACTTAAGGATGCAGGACTCTCTACAGATGATATTGACGAAATCGTTTTAGTCGGTGGAATGACAAGGATGCCAAAGGTGATTGAAGAAGTTACCAAATTCTTTGGCAAGGAGCCGCATAAGGGCGTAAACCCTGACGAAGTGGTAGCAATGGGCGCAGCTATTCAAGCTGGTGTTCTTCAAGGTGATGTCAAAGACGTGGTGCTACTTGACGTGACACCCTTATCACTTGGTATCGAAACATTAGGAGGAGTTTTCACAAGACTAATCGACAGAAACACAACCATTCCGACCAAGAAATCTCAAGTATTCTCAACTGCTGAAGATAATCAAAATGCAGTAACAATTCGAGTTTTCCAAGGTGAACGCGAGCTTGCTGCTGATAATAAAATACTTGGTCAATTCAACCTAGAAGAAATTCCGCCAGCGCCGCGTGGAATGCCACAAATCGAGGTTACCTTTGATATAGATGCAAACGGTATTGTTTCTGTTTCTGCAAAAGACAAAGGAACTGGTAAAGAACAGAAAATCACTATCCAAGCCTCAGGCGGCCTATCTGATGATGATATCGAGCAAATGGTAAAAGATGCCGAAGAAAACGCAGAATCAGATAAAGAGCGCCGTGAACTTATAGAGGCTAAGAACCAGGCAGAAAGTTTAATACACTCAACTGAAAAATCGATGGAAGATCACTCAGATAAGGTTGATCCAACGACAATTGAGGCAATTGAATTAGCAATTTCCGCTCTTAAAGATGACCTTGAAACTGAAAATGCTGGAAAAATTAAATCTGGCATTCAGAACGTCACTGATGCAGCAATGAAATTAGGTGAAGCTATCTACAAAGCGAACCAAGAAAGCGAAGAAGACGCCGCCCCTTTCGATGCAAGCGATAACGCAGCGGCAAATGCTGACGATGACATCCTGGATGCTGATTTCGAAGATCTTGGTGACGAAAAAAATTAATTGGTTTTTTGAGCGAATTAACCAACCTGCTTAATTCAGGTTGGTCATTTTTTTATAAGAAGGACGTCCACTATGTCAAAACGCGATTACTACGAAGTGTTAGGCATAGATAAAGGTGCGTCGCCAGAGGAAATAAAAAAAGCGTTTCGGAGCAAAGCGAAGCAACTACATCCAGACCGTAATTCAGACAATCCAAATGCCGAAGCTCAATTTAAGGAAGCCAACGAAGCATACGACATTTTAAAAGATGGCGAGAAAAAAGCCGCAT
Organism: Paracoccaceae bacterium; assembly: GCA_003332035.1. GTDB lineage: Bacteria > Pseudomonadota > Alphaproteobacteria > Rhodobacterales > Rhodobacteraceae > Salinivivens. The sequence continues at coordinate 144,144 of QOQI01000001.1, read as the reverse complement.
ACGATAGGTATGGACATGCTGCTTTTGAAGGTGGCATGGGCGGTGGCGGCGCTGCTGGCTTTGGTGGAGGAGACTTTTCCAGTGCCTTTTCAGATGTTTTTGACGATCTCTTTGGAGATATGATGGGAGGCAGAGGCGGCCAAAATCGTTCTGCACGAGGCGCTGATCTAAGATATAATCTAAGAGTAACACTGGAAGAGGCCTACTCAGGATTACAAAAAACGATAAATGTTCCTTCAACGGTCCAATGTACATCGTGTAATGGATCAGGAGCAGAGCGCGGCACAGAGCCTGTGACTTGCCCTACCTGTTCCGGAATGGGAAAAGTGCGAGCTTCTCAAGGGTTTTTTACTGTTGAGCGCTCTTGTCCATCTTGTTCTGGCCTAGGACAAGTAATAAAAAACCCATGTACATCATGCGGTGGGCAAGGCCGAACTAAAAAAGATCGAGCATTATCTGTAAATATTCCTTCAGGCGTAGAAACAGGAACCAGGATCAGGCTTTCCGGAGAGGGCGAAGCTGGAGCACGTGGAGGAACTCAAGGGGATCTCTATATTTTTATCGATGTTTCACAACATAAAATTTTTGAACGTGATGGGCATAACTTATTTTGTCGTGTGCCAGTTTCGATGGCGCGTGCAGCACTTGGAGGCGATATTGAAGTACCAACCATGGATGGCGGCAGAAGCAGAGTTAAGGTTCCATCCGGAAGCCAATCTGGAAGGCAAATGAGATTGCGCTCAAAAGGCATGCCCGCAATTAAATCAACTCAATATGGCGATATGTTTATCGAGCTGGCGGTGGAAACTCCTGTAAATTTAACACCACGTCAAAAGGAACTCCTAAAAGAGTTTGAAGATCTCTCCGAAGACAACAACCCAGAGACAAACAGCTTTTTTTCCTCAGTTAAATCATTTTGGGATCAAATGAAGGGTTGAAAATAAATTTTTTCTTTTCAAATTCTTTCAATAGCTAGAGCTATTCCTTGACCACCCCCGATACACATAGTGATCAAAGCTCGTTTTCCCTTTATATTTTCGAGCTGATACAAAGCTTTAAGTGTAATTATTGCTCCAGTGGCACCAACTGGGTGACCTAATGCGATAGCCCCACCGTTTGGGTTTACAATAGTAGGGTCCAAATCAAGACCTCGATTCACCGCAATTGCTTGCGCCGCGAATGCCTCATTACTTTCAATAACATCAAAATCAGAAATATTGAGCCCAGTTTTTTTTAATAGATTTTGTACTGCTGGAATCGGCCCAACACCCATGACCTCGGGCCTAACGCCAGCGTGTCCATAGCCTAAAACCCTTGCCTTAGGTTTTAAACCATATTTTTCGACAACTTCTGCAGATGATAGAACGATTGCTGCGGCTCCATCATTTATTCCAGATGCATTTCCAGCTGTTACCGTACCATCCTTCTCAAAAACTGGACGCAAGGAAGCTAAATCTTCTAAAGTTGTTTCCTTAGGATGCTCGTCTTTTTCAAAAGATACTAAGTCCCTTTTAACTTTTATTTCTACTGGATTGATTTGACTATCAAACAAATCATTTGATACCGCCATTGCAGCTCTTTTTTGGCTTTCTAGAGCAAATTCATCCTGGTCATGGCGAGAAACATTTTGCTCACGAGCAACATTCTCAGCTGTAACACCCATGTGTCCAGTACCAAAAGGACAATTCAATGCACCAAGCATCATGTCTAGTGTCTTAACATCACCCATTTTTGCGCCCCACCTCTGACCTTGTACTGAATAAGGGGATCGGCTCATATTCTCTGAGCCTCCAGCCACACCAAATTCTGCATCACCTAGAGCAATGGACTGTATAATAGAAACGATAGCTTGAACTCCTGAACCACATAAACGATTGACATTCATTGCCGGTGTTTCCTCAGATATCCCTGCATCCAATGCAGCGACACGGCTGAGATACATATCCCGTGGCTCTGTATTAATTACATGGCCAAATGCCACATGCCCGATCTGAGGGCCCTCTACACCTGAGCGCTTCATTGCTGCTTTTGTTACTGAAGAAGCTAAATCTATTGGCGTAGTATTGGCCAAAGACCCTCCAAATGTTCCAATTGGCGTTCTGGCTCCATCTAGAATGACAATATCCCGCATCTTTGATTCCTTCCCTAAAATCAGGTTCTTTGCTTATTTCATAACATGAAAATCAGTTATGGAAGTAATTGTTAAGTCTATTAAAGTCCCTGATCGGCATCCATGTAAAATTATATCTAACCCTTTTAATTTTATATTGTATTAATAATGCATTCAATGAGTCACCATTGTTAATTAAGAAAGAAAATAAGAATGAACCTAACGTTTTTATCTTTTGGTCATGGATATACGGCTCAGGCTCTTACGCCCCATCTTAATAATAAAGGGTGGAGAGTATTTGGAACATCAAGATCAAAAGATAAATTTTCTGACATTGAAAAGTCTGGAGCCACTCCAATTTTGTGGGGAAGCAATGAATTAAGATCAGTAATCAAAGAAGCTAGTTTGGTTCTTAGTTCTGTGTCACCCAAAAACGGAAGTGATCCAGTTATTCAAATGTACGGTGAAGACTTAAAAGAGGTTTCAAGTAAAATTGAATGGGCTGGATATCTTTCTACAATTGGCGTTTATGGGGACACAAAAGGGGAGTGGGTCACCGAAAGTTCACCCGTTAAACCCTCAACTAACCGTGGAATAGCACGAGTAAGTGCTGAGAAAGACTGGCTCAAATATGACCTTTTGCCCACTCACATATTTAGGCTAGGGGGTATTTATGGGCCAAAACGAGGTCCATTTCAAAAAGTTTTGCAAGGCAAAGCCGTAAAGATCATCAAGCCAGGACAGGTTTTTAGCAGAATGCATATTCAAGATATTGTACAAACGCTTCTTGCGTCAATTTCAAAACCAAATCCATATTCAATTTATAATCTTTGCGATAATGAGCCAGCACCACCACAAGACGTACTTTCATATGCAGCCAAACTTTTGAATGTTGATCAGCCTCCAACAGTTCGTTTTGAAACTGCTAACCTCTCAGAAATGGCTAGAAGTTTTTACGCTGAAAATAAACGTGTATCTAACCAATTAATTAAGTCTGAGCTTGGTGTTAAATTAATGTACCCAAATTTCAAAGCAGGCTTAGATAATCTTTTGAAAGAAAGTTATTGAAAATTTCTACGAATTTACCCACTTCAAAGATTCAAGTCCAAGTAATGAAAGAACTAAGCCCTCTATATCACTAGCATTCAGACCTGCTTGTTGGTACATATCCTCGGGACTCGACTGATCAATGAAAACATCAGGTAAGACCATAGATCTGAACTTAAAACCTTTGTCAAAAACACTATTTTTTGACAAAAACTGTTGAACATGGCTCCCGAAACCACCTATCGAACCTTCTTCAATTGTAATAATAGCTTCGTGGCTTTCCACTAAACTAATAATCAGTTTCTCATCTAGAGGTTTTGCAAACCTAGCATCAACTATTGTTGGTTCAATACCCTTTAACTTCAAACTCTCTGATGCTTTCAAAACTTCGGAAAGCCTTGTCCCAAAGGAAAGTAAAGCTATCGAATTCCCAGTAGCAACAATTCTGCCTTTACCAATCTCAAGTGGCTTTCCAATTAAAGGTAGGTCACATCCCACGCCATTTCCACGCGGATATCGAAAAGCGATCGGTCCATCACTGTAGTCAACCGCGGTTGCAACCATATGCACCAGCTCAGCCTCATCAGCCGCCGCCATAACAACCATATTTGGTAAATTAGACAAAAATGCTATGTCGAAACTACCAGCATGGGTCGGACCATCTGCGCCAACCAATCCTGCACGATCGATAGCAAACCTTACTGGTAAGTTTTGTAAAGCCACATCATGAACAACCTGATCATAACCTCGTTGCAGAAAAGTAGAGTACATGGCGCAGAACGGCTTCATACCACCAGCAGCCAACGCTGCAGAAAATGTAACACCGTGTTGTTCAGCTATCCCAACATCAAAACATCGACTTGGATATCTCTCTGCAAATAAATTTAATCCCGTTCCGTCTGGCATTGCAGCTGTTACCGCGCATATTTTAGAATCTTGTGCTGCGTGTTTTAATAAACTATCTGCAAATACTTTTGTATAACTAGGAGCATTAGATTTGCTCGACTTTTGTTTGCCTGTTAGAACATCAAATTTTCCGGTTGCATGGCCTTTATCTCGTGCCATCTCAGCCGGTCTGTAACCTTTTCCCTTTTTGGTTACGACATGTAATAAAATTGGCCCATCTAATCTTTTTTGAACAGTGCGGAAAATAGGTAACAACTGGTTTAGGTCGTGCCCATCAATTGGTCCGAGATAAGAAAAACCTAAAGCTTCAAAAATTGTGCTTCCGACAGCCATAGACTTCAACAAACGCTTTGCTCTCTTTGCGCCTTCCTTAAAGGGTTCTGGTAGGAAACCAATAGCGCCTTTTGCCATTTGCCGAAAATCTTGGAAAGGCTCTTCTGCATAAAGCTGCGAGAGGTAAGAAGATAAAGCCCCAACAGGGGGAGCGATAGACATTTCATTATCGTTCAAAATAACAATAAGGCGTTTTTTTAGATGACCGGCATTATTCATGGCCTCATAAGCCATTCCTGCACTCATGGATCCATCTCCAATCACTGCAATTGTTTCGCCCAAACCAGCTTCACATGAACCACCTAAATCTCTTGCTGTCGCAAAACCCAAAGCGGCAGAAATTGAAGTTGATGAATGTGCAGCGCCAAAAGGATCGTATTCACTCTCAGATCTTTTTGTAAAACCACTCAAACCGCCTTTTTTTCGAAGCGTTCGAATTCGATTGCGCCTTCCTGTTAAAATTTTATGAGGATAACTTTGATGAGAAACATCCCAGATTATTTTATCTTTTGGCGCATCAAAAATGGCATGCAAAGCAACCGTGAGCTCAACCACACCAAGCCCAGCACCTAAATGCCCTCCCGTTTCTGAAACTGCAGAAATAGTTTCCTGCCTCAACTCACTCGCAACTTGAAAAAGTTGACCATCAGAAAACAACTTTAAATCGTTTGGTGATTCAATCTTATCAAGAAGTGGGGTCGTAGAATTATCGGGCATATCTTTCTTTCAAACTAATAATCGCGTGAAATAACGAATTCGGCTGCCTGTTTCAAGGCATCTGATCTTTGCCCATAAATTGAGATTGAATCACAGGCTTCATCTATTAAATCCCGGGCCTTTTTCTTAGCGCCATCAACACCCATTAGTGAGACAAAAGTAGCTTTATTTGCCGATGCGTCTTTCATCAGTTTCTTACCTGCTTTGATCTGATCACCTGTTTCATCCAATAGATCATCTGCTATTTGAAAAGCTAGGCCTACAGACTTTGCGAAGTTTTCCAGCGGCTTAACATCTTCACTAGCCATAAAAGCACCTGCAGTCACAGCCCATAAAATAAGTGCGCCTGTTTTCCCTTGTTGCAAATTTACGATATCATCTAAATTTAATGCAGCAGCAGAGTTTTCAGCATAAATATCTAACGCTTGTCCCATTACCATGCCTTTAGCACCTGCAGCTTTGGCCAAATTGTAAGCAAGCTTATTACAATTAGGTACAGCGCTATTGAGGGTCAACTCAAAAGCTAAAGCCTGTAAGGCATCTCCAACTAAAATCGCAGTTGCCGCATCCCATTTTTTGTGAACTGTTGGACGACCGCGCCGTAAATCATCATCATCCATATCTGGTAAATCATCATGGACTAGAGAGTAAGTGTGCATTGCTTCAATACCCGAAGCTGGCCATTTTGCCACATCTGGCGCAATATCAAAAAGTTGAGCACTTTCAATTACGAAAAATGCTCTAAGTTTCTTACCACCCTGAAGGGAATATCGCATAGCCTGAACCACATCAATATCACCGAACTCTTTAAGATAACTAACTATTGTTTTTTCTACAATATTTGCAGAAATCTCTAGGCGATCTTTAAACATCAAAGGCCTTCTAGCGGTTTCGTTCCTGTTACTGATCCGTCTTCGTCCAAAGTTATAGCTGCAACCTTTTGCTCTGCCTCTTTCAACTTAGCCTCACATCTTTTTTTTAGTTCTGCACCCCTTTCATAGAGGGTTATGCTATCTTCAAGAGGCACGTCACCTCTTTCTAGCTGTGTTACAATTCTTTCGAGTTCACTCATCGCCTGCTCAAAAGTCATTTCAGAAATAGGTGTATCGTTCATCTCAGGCCTCACATAGTTTCATAACATGAGCTTTAACGGATTCTGCCAAAGCTTCTAAATCATAACCGCCCTCTAATATAGATACCAGCCGTCCTTCACAGTAATCCGATGCAATTTGGCAGAGTCTTTCGGTTAGCCAAGAAAAATCTTCCGTTGACCAGTTTAGCTCCGCAAGTGGATCCGCTTCATGCGCATCAAAACCTGCCGATATTAGTATAAGTTCAGGTTTAAATTTTTGTAGGGCCGGAAAGACTAATGCATTATATTTCTGACGCATAAGAGCACCAGAGCTTCCAGGCGGAAAAGGGATATTAACAATATTTTTAAATTTCCCTTGTTCATCCTCAGCTCCAGTACCTGGCCACAGAGGCATTTGCTGTGAAGTAAAGGTCAAACAACGGGCTTCATCCCATAATAAGTCTTGGGTTCCATTTCCATGGTGTACATCGAAATCAACAACTGCAACTCTTTTTAACCCATGAAAATCAAGTGCATGCTTTACTCCAAGAGCAATGTTTCCAAAAAGACAAAAACCCATAGCCGTTTGTCTTTCAGCATGATGACCTGGAGGCCTGACAGCAACAAAAGCATTTTTGGCTTCACCAGATAAAACTAAATCTACAGCACGTAAAACGCCCCCAGCAGCCCGGTAGGCTGCAGTCAGAGAGCCAGAAGAAATATGGGTGTCGCCATCTATAGATTTAAAACCAGTTTCAGGTACTGCATCTTGCAAGTAATTAATATGCTCACGAGGATGAATTCTGAGAATGTCATCTTCTGCTGCCATAGGTGCACTAACCCGCGATAAGTTAATGTCTTTCAAAGCTTCTAAAATATATTCCAACCTAGCTACTTGTTCTGGATGCCCGGGTGGCGTCACATGTTGCAGACATTCTTCATGTGTTACAAGTACTGATGGTTTCATTAAGAAACTAGGCCTTCATTCATTAATTTTTCAAACGTCTCATCTAAAGCTTTTTTCGCTCGCTTGATCAGTAGATCAATTTCCGATTTTGTGATTATTAGTGGAGGTGATATAATCATTCGGTCACCAACATGCCGCATTATAAGATTGTTTGCGAAGCATCTTTCTCTGCAAATATATCCAACTTTACCAGCATCTGATTTAAATGGGGCACGGTTTTCTTTATTTGGAGTTAATGCTATGGAGCCCATCATACCTACTATTTTTGCTTCCCCAACAAGCGGGTGCATGCACAAACCTTCCCACTCTTTTTTCAAATATGGTGCAGCATCATTTTTTACATGCCCGATTATATTTTCATCCTCAATAATACGTAGATTTTCAAGCGCTACAGCTGCTGCAACAGGATGGCTTGAATAAGTATAGCCATGATTAAATTCTTCCCTGGCAATTACGCTTTCAATTTCATCAGATACTATTGAACCGCCAATGGGTTGATACCCACTGCTTAATCCCTTCGCTATTGTCATAATATCAGGTTTTATGTTTAAGGTTTGACTTCCAAACCAACTACCCGTTCGCCCAAAACCACAAATTACTTCATCCGCAATCAAAAGTATTCCATAATGATCGCAAATGCGTTGGACTTCCGGCCAATAAGAATCCGGAGCAACGATTACACCTCCAGCCCCTTGAACAGGTTCAGCGATGAAAGCTGCCACACGGTCTACACCCAAAGATTTAATTTTTTCTTCTAATTCCTGGGCGCAAGCCAGACCAAAGTCTTCCGGCGACATATCTCCACCTTCAGACCACCAATTAGGTTGGTTGATATGATGTATGTCTGGTATCGGCATGCCACCCTGGTCATGCATCGCTGACATACCGCCTAATGATCCAGATCCAACACTTGAGCCATGATAAGCATTCTTTCGACTAATGATAATTGATTTATTTGGCTTGCCTTTCAAAGCCCAGTAATGCCGAACCAACCTTATATTTGTATCATTGGCCTCAGACCCTGAACTGGCAAAAAACAAATGGTTTAAATCAAATGGAGCCAATTCAGCTAACTTTTCGGCCAACTCTATCGCTGGTACATGTGTCGTTTGAAAAAAGGTGTTGTAATAGGATAGCTCTTTCATTTGACGCGCAGCCACTTCAGCAAGTTCGGGTCGCCCATACCCTATATTAACACACCAAAGACCAGCCATTGCATCCAAAATTTCTTCGCCCTCTGAGTCATAGACAAAAACACCATTAGCGCTGGTAATCACGCGCGCGCCTTTTTCACTTAGTTCTGCCTGCGAGGTAAACGGATGCATATGATGAGCGGCATCACGCATTTGAAGTTCTTTGGTTGGAAACTTATTTGATAATAAATTCATAACGTCGCCTCATAAACTTTGGTTAAAGATTTCGTTAAGAAACTTCTTTTAGCTATCATTGACAGGGTCCTTACCGACTGTAATTATAAAAAAACATAAAACAATAAAGAAGTGGCATATGACCTCACAAAGTTTTGATGGTAAAAATGACACCATTACTCCAGAGCAAGTACAGTACTGGGATCAAAAACACTTGATCCATCCTTGGAGTGAATTCTCAGAAGATAGCTTTGACATGACGCAGGTTTCAAAAGCCGACGGGATCTATCTTTATGACGCTTACGGAAATAAGTTAATTGATGGCCCAGGGGGCATGTGGTGCGTGAATATAGGATATGGGCGAAAAGAAATGGCAGATGCTATTTCTGAACAAATTATGAATATGACATATTCAAGCCCATGGTTTACCACCAACGAACCTGCTGCGATGTTAGCTAAAGTTATAAGCGAAAAAACACCTGGCGACCTTAACCGCGTCTTTTTTTCCAATGGCGGTTCTGACGCTGTCGATACTGCTTTAAGATTTGTTCAATACCGAAATAATGTGCTGGGTAAACCTAATAAAAAGAAAATATTATGTAGAGAAAAAGGTTACCACGGGTCGTCATATCTGGCAGCGACGGTATCAGGAACAGGCCGTGAGCATGATCGGCGTTTTATGGATACTCATCACGATCTCGCAATCATGCTACCTAATATTAATCCATACATTCGTCCAAAAGGAACATCACTAGAAGAATGGTGTGACGCCAAAATATTAGAAATGGAAGAGACAATTTTATCTATTGGAGCCGATCAAATTGGCTGCTTCATTGCCGAACCCATCCTGGCTTCGGGAGGGGTGATTGTGCCACCACCTGGTTACCACCAACGCTCGATTGAGTTATGCCAGAAACACAACATTATTTACATTTCTGATGAAACAGTAACAGGGTTTGGCCGATTGGGTCATTGGTTTGCATCAAAAGAAATTTTTGATATCCAGCCAGACATTATCACTTGCGCAAAAGGGTTAACGTCAGGCTATCTTCCGATGGGTGCCGCTATAATTTCCGATGGTCTTATTGATGACATAAAAAACATAGAGGGCTCTCAACCGTTTACCAATGGATATACATATTCATGTCACCCAGTTGCCGCCAAGGCTGCTCTTACCAATATTGATATAATCTCAAGGGATGGAATTTTAGAACATGTGCGGGAGATATCGCCCCATTTCCAAAATAGACTAAGGGATCTGGGCGAAAAATATGATATTATAGGAGATGCTCGTGGAGTAGGGCTCCTTGGGTGTTTAGAAGGTGTAGGGTCTAAAAACTCATCGGAAAAAGCTCGCCTAAAGATTGATACTGAATTTGGTCAAATGATGGATGAAGCCTGTGAGAAACGCGGCCTTCTAGTTAGGCCAATAATTAATATGTGTGTATTTTCACCACCACTTATCATTAGTCGAAGCGAGATAGATCAAATGTTTGATATCCTTGAGGATGCGATCGTGGAAGTTCATAAAAGCTTTAATTAGAAATTTGTTTGATTGCTTTTCAAAAAAAAAATGGCATCATACCAATGACATTTACTAGGGAGGCTATGAATGAAAAAAATACAACAATTTTTAGTGATGGTTGGTTTAGCTACTTTTGGGCTCGTAAGTACAGCAAATGCTGAATTAATCATTTTTGAATGGGGTGGATATGAAGATGAAAACTTCTTTCCAGACTATATGGCAAAATATGGAAAAGCACCCTCCTATAATTTCTTTTCAGATGAAGAAGAAGCATTTCAAAAAATGCGCGCCGGATACAAAGCTGATTTACACCACCCTTGCTCGCCAAGTGTAGTTAAATTGAGAGATGCCGGAATGCTTGAGCCTATTGATACATCGCGGCTCAAAAACTGGGATATGGTAATCCCAGAAATGAAAAACTTAGATGGATTCAATACGAATGGGAACCAATGGGCTGTTCCAATCGACTGGGGCTCAACAACTATGACCTACAGAACAGATCTTGTGAGTGAAGCCGATGCCTCAACATTGCAGTCTTTTGCTGACCCAAAATTTGCTGGGAAAGTTTCAATACCTGATAATGTTGATGATGCATATGCGCTAGGTTTTTTAGCGATAGGTGTTACTGACTGGAATGCAGCTAGTGACGCTGAATTTAAGCAAGCTTCTGATTTTTTGCGCAAAGTACACAAAAATATGCGAACTTACTGGGCCGACGGCGCTGAAATTCGTGGCTTAATGCAATCTGGAGAAGTTGAAATATCATGGTCGTGGAATGAAGTTGCAGCAATTCTTGAGTCCGAAGGTCTACCAGTTCGAAGCAAAGAGGAAACAAAAGAAGGCAAATCCACCTGGCTTTGTGCTTATGTTCATGTTAAGGACAATGCTGGAAACACTGATGAAGCCTATGATTTTCTCAACGCTTGGCTTACCGAAGAATCTGGCGCCTACATCGTTAATGAATGGGGCTATGGACATTCTTTAGCACCAGTTATGGAAAAGTACGGTCCTGATGCTGGATTTGGATCGCTTGAGAGCTACTCAAAAAATACACTTTGGCAAGCACCAGCAGCGCCGGCATTAAGAGAAAAAATGATTTCAGAATTTGAACTAATCAAAGCTGGATTCTAATTACTTTTTGGGTGGCTGCTTTGGCCACCCATTTTCCTGTTTTAACTTTATTATTATAGGACCACTATAGACTCGGTTCCCCACCCAATACGCACCACGTCACCAACGCTATAGACATGTCGTCCAACCGTATTACGCATTGATATTGAAATGTCGTCATCTGGACCAGGCATTTCCACAGAATAATATGTCATATCCCCATAGTAGCTAACATTTGTAATTTTTGCTTTAAATTCATATTCACTATTTTCATTAGTACTAAACAACACAGTCATCATTTCTGGCCGCAATCCTAAAGTAACATTTCCAGGCTGCACATCAGAAGCCGTTTGGGCAGATTTTAGAAAAACCTCACCTAGGGAACTTGTGCGAACATGAAGCTTGTCATCCTTTTTTCCCAAATATTCGCCACTTATAAAGTTCATAACACCAATAAATGAAGCGACTTTTTTAGTGACAGGGCGCTCATAAATTTCTTGGGGATGACCAAGCTGAGCGATCTTTCCATCAAACATCACAGCAATCCGATCACTCATAATCAAAGCTTCTTCTTGATCATGGGTTACCAGAATAAAAGTTATCCCCAGAGTTCGCTGAAGGCGTCGTAATTCATGTTGCATCTGCTCACGTAATTTTTTGTCTAAAGCAGATAGTGGCTCATCCAACAATAAAACTTTCGGTTGCATGATAAGGGCTCTGGCCAAAGCGACCCTCTGCTTTTGACCACCAGATAATGCATAAGATGGTCGGTCATAAAGTCCATCTAAATCAACTAACTTGAGCATATCAAGAACACGAGATTTCATTTCATCCTTAGGTAATCTCTGCTTCTTAAGACCATAAGCAACATTTTCCCCAACATTTAGATGCGGGAAAATAGCATAGGACTGAAAGACCATATTTGTTGGCCTTTCATTTGCATCAAAATTTGTCATTTCTTCGCCAGCTATTGAAACAATACCTGAATTTGGTGTTTCAAAACCAGCTATCATTCGCAACAAAGTAGTTTTACCGCAACCTGATGGGCCAAGTAAGGAAAAAAACTCACCTGAACCTATCTCGAGGTCCAAGCCCTTTACGACTTCAAGGTCGTCAAAACTTTTTCGAATATTTTCAAGTTTTACCATTGGTATGTTTCTGTCAATAATTTTGGCGGTGGACGAACTAGCCATTGTGAACCTTTTCCTAAAATTTTAACTATTTAATACCAGAATTTTCTTTTCCGCTTGCTAACGATTCAGATCTTCTCCTGTAGAATTCAAATATGCTCAAAAGAACTAGAGAGGCAACAAGTAGTATAAACCCCAACGCCATGACAACAGGAAGTTTGGAAGGGAATCTTAATAGCGACCAAATGTACACAGGTAGGGTTGGATCAGTACCTGTCAGAAAAAATGCGATTACAAACTCATCTAGCGATATGGTAAAACCAATTAAAAGGCTAGAAATTAAGCCTGGGGTAACAAGCGGTAGTATGACCCGGAAAAAAGTCCCTATTCTATTTTCACCAAGATCCAGTGAGGCTTCTTCAAGACTTCTGTCTAAATTATTAAAAGCTGTGGTCAGAATAGAAACTGAGAATGGTGTGGCCAGCAATACATGTCCAGCAATAACTGTCCAAAGACTTAATGCTAAACCTAATTGCATTAAAACAATCAAAATTGAGACACCAACAATGATTTCCGGTAAGAAGAGTGGAGCCATAATCAAGCCGAACATGGATTGTTTACCCAAAAAACGATGTCTAGCCATTGCTCTAGCAGTTAATACTCCGAAAATTGTACTTATAAACGAAGCCGTAACTGCAATTAGTACAGAGTTTTTTAATGCCCTAAAAAGACTTTCATCCTCCATTAGCCATGAGAACCAATCTGTTGTGAACCCACTAAGTGGAAAAGCTATAATTGCACTGTCGTTGAAAGCAAAGAGAGGTAAGAGAACGACAGGAGCATAAAGAAATCCTAGATAAATAAATAAATAAATTAAAAGGGGTCGAGAATTTTTTTTCATATCTGTCGCCGCAGATATTTTCGGTTGAAAAACAAAAATACCAAAGAGATTAAAACAACAATACTAAGTGAAACTATAGCCAAAGCAGCAGCGAGTGGAGCATTGTTAGCTTTGGAAAATTGAACTTGAATCATATTAGCAACCATCATCCCTTCTGTTCCCCCGACTAACTTAGGAGTGACGTAATCACCAATGGTTGGAATAAAAACTATTAAAGAAGCAGCTATAATTCCCGGCATTGCGAGTGGTAGGGTAATACGAAAAAAACTGCGGACAGCAGTGTCACCAAGATCCCTACCGGCCTCAAGTAAAGAGCGGTCAATTTTTTCAAGTGAAACATAAATTGGAAAAATTGCGAACGGTGCCCAAGCATGTGCTAGAGCTAAAACGACCGCATTGCTATTATATAAGATAAAAGTCAAAGGTTCCTGAATAAAATTTAATGAAATCAACCCCGAATTAATCACTCCGTTGTAACCCAAAATAATTTTCCAAAGAAAAATTCTCAATAGATAACTTGTCCAGAAAGGAATGGTTATCAGAAATAACAAAAGCGCTTTACGCTTACCGCCATAAAAAGAAATATAGTATGCTACAGGAAAAGCTAATAAAACCGTTGAGGCTGTCACAAACAGAGAAATATTAACGGACCGTTTAATAAGAGTTATAAATACCGGGTGTGAAAATATTTCTTTGTAGTTAGCGAAAGTAAAAGTGCGGTTTAGATCGAGATACTCTTGGGTCCAAAAACTCAGCAGTACCAACAAAAGTATCGGCGTCAACAATAACAAAAGTCCAAAAATAAATGGCGTTCCTATTAGGCGCCAGCCATCAAGAGATTGCTTTATTTGAGTGCCAAATTTCATTGTTTTAGCATATCATTCTATTTAAATATTTCGGCCAGAAAAAGAAATTACAACAGGATAGTTACAATCGGTAAAGAATTAAGCTTTGTTTGTAAAAGAATATTTGGAGCTGCTTGCCGTTATCATATTCGTATCGGTTCATTTGGCTGCGCCATGACAGGAAGCCTCTTTTTTAACCAACTATGGTATTGGCCAACTCCACTTTCTAAATCAGATAACATTAAACCATCAAATGCACTCGAACGCATGGCCTCGTAGCTCCACTGCATCAATTGCATATCTTCAATAGCAGTAATTTCGTCTATGCGCCCTGACAGCTTTCTTGCAAGGCGAGTAACTCTATCTTCATTGGGCCGTGCATAAACTGCATATCGTTGATGGCTTTTTTTAACACTGACTGGAATATCTTGGTAAAATATCACACTGTCAGGATACATACTAATTACTTGGTTTGGAAATATTGTTATGTAAATCCATGCCTTAGGCAAAGATGCTAATGGTTCAGGTAAATTATCTACCATTTTCCGATAAAGTTTGACCGACCAACGTGAAGATGGTGTAGGATTAAATGTTCCTATATTCAGATTTGTGTCACCAATTGTGCCATAATCTTTATAGTCTTTACCATATAAATCTTGAAGACCCGGATGAGCCATTGGAACATGGTAAGCTTCATTATCTACATCACGCATTGCCTTCCAATTGACCGGCCAAACCTCACTGATAGAGGGCGGTTTGCAAGAGCTTAATTTTTCTAATTGCTGGTCACTGACAAGCTTCTCATACGGGGACATTAATTTACCAATTGATGGTTGATGGCCAGACTTAAAACGTATGAATATAAATCCTTTCCAAATTTCACATTCTATTGGCTTAAGGCCCCACTGCTTAGGGTCTAATTCAGGAAAACTCCGTGGCTGCGCAACACCTCTTAGACTACCATCTAAATTAAAACTCCACCCATGAAAGGGACAAACCATAGCACTTTTACAAACACCTCTTTCTTGAGCAACTACACGAGAGCCTCGATGGCGACATAAATTATGAAATGCTCTAATGACCCCATCTTTTCCTTTTATGATAACTGCCCGCTCATTAACCAAGTCAAAAGTGATGAACTGGCCTATTTTTGCCACATCACTTTCATGACAGACTAGTTGCCAATGTTGGCGAAAAAGTTTTTCCGCCTCTAACTCAAATAAATCAGAATTAAAATACGTCCAACCAGGCAATCCATAGCGATCCTCGGGATCATTAAAAATAGTGTCGTTCAAAAAGGACCTCATCTTACTGATGGCTATAAAGCTACAATAAAGTCACTTTCACTTGAAGGAAATTCGTCCTTCAAACCAGTATTTATATCAAATCTAAAAGTTTATTGACCAATTGACTAAGCAAAGCTTCAGATAATCCAATCAGATCTTGGATAGTGGCAAGTATATCCATTTGGGTTTTTAACCAAGTAATCCTGGTGATAAGTCTCAGCTTCCCAGAACTTTTCTGAGGGAGTTACTTTCGTTACAATTTCACCAGGCCACTTTTTTGAATTGGCAATGTCAGAAATCATTTTTGATGCTTCTTCGTGTTGCTCTAGGGACGTAGTAAAGATATGTGATCGATAACTATCGCCAATATCGTTTCCTTGCCTGTCTATGGTTGTTGGATCATGAATTTGAAAGAAAAATTCCAACAGCCGGCGAAATGTAACTTTTGATGGATCAAAAAAGATTTCAATTGCCTCTGCATGACCAGTAGTTTCCGTGCAGACATCTTGATAGGTCGGGTTTTTCAAATGACCGCCCGTATAACCAACACGGGTTTTTTGTACGCCAGGAATTTTTCTTATCAAATCTTCCATACCCCAAAAACAACCACCAGCCAAAACTGCTCTTTCCATTTTATTCTCCCATTAAAGCCACATACTTGCCGTAGCCCTCAGCTTCCATATCATCTACGTGCACAAATCTAAGGCTTGCCGAATTTATACAGTAGCGAAGTCCCCCACGATCTTTTGGTCCATCTGGGAAAACATGACCTAAATGGCTATCCCCATTAGTAGAGCGCACTTCTGTTCTAATCATACCATGAGTAGTATCCGAAATCTCATTTAGATAGGATGCTTCAACAGGTTTTGTAAAACTTGGCCATCCACAGCCGCTTTCATACTTATCATCTGACAGAAAAAGTGGTTCACCAGAAACGATATCAACATAAATGCCCGGCTCTTTGTTCTTTAGAAGCTTCCCTGTCCCAGGTCGTTCAGTGCCATTTTCCTGTGTGACCCAATATTCCTCTGAACTTAAACGTGCGATTGCCTCTGAATTCTTATGATAGGTCATTCCAAACTCTCCACTTGCTATACTAAAATTTGGAGTAAATTTCATAAATTTCAATCCATAAAAGATAGTAAATTTAAATTTGATACAAATTGTATTTAACTGTCTCACCTATTATAAACCAGAAAGAGGCACTATCTCTTGAAAGGAAAAGATATGAAAACAGCTAAAGACTATCTAACAGAAGCAAATTCTGTTGTTGAAAAAATATCACCATCTGAAGGTATCGAACGACATAACTCCGGCGATTTAGTAGTTGTGGATGTGCGAGACTCTTCGGCCTTTCCTGAAACAGGTACGGTTTTAGGCGCTTTAAGAATTCCTCGTGGAATCATAGAATTTGCTGCTGATGACACACATCCTATGCACAATACCGCTCTTCAAAAAAGCTCCGCAATCGGAATTATTTGTGCCGTGGGCGGCCAAGCAGCCCTTACTGCAAAAACGATGAAGGACATGGGTTTTACAAATGTAGTAAACCTTGGAGGGGTTAATGCCTGGGCTGAGGCGGGAGGCCCCATGGAGGATTAAATAATAAAACTCTCCTTATAAAACCCTTGTATAAATAAGAGCGAAGTTAAATCTCCAAAATTAATTCGGATATCACATTGCTCTGCAACAGATGGTTTGGCATGAAGAGCAACACCTGTTCCGGCTTCACTCAACATATCTAAGTCGTTGGCTCCATCACCAACCGCAATTACTTGTCTTGTAGATTGGTTTAATTTCCTTGCGATATGTTTTAATTGTTCGACTTTAGCCTTCTTACCCAGTATTGGTTTTTGGACCTTCCCCGTGAGCTTATTTTTGCTTGTAAGCAAGACATTTGCATGGTTTTCATCAAAGCCTAAATAGGCGGAAACTTTGTCTGAAAACACAGTAAAACCTCCTGAAACAAGAGCAGTGTAGCAACCATTTTCTTTCATTGTTGCCAAGAGCGTTGATGCACCGGGCATATAAGTTATTCGTTCCTTTAGAACCTTATCAATTATCTTCGTATGTAAACCATTCAGTAATGATACTCTTTCAATTAAGGCTTCCTCAAAGTTCAATTCACCATTCATTGCCTTTGCAGTAATAAACTTGACCTCTTCTCCAATTCCAATTTCGCTGGCCAGCTCATCTATGCACTCTTGCTCAATCATGGTACTGTCCATATCTGCAAGTAAAATAGATTTTTTACGCGAATTATCCTCCTGAATCACTAAATCAATTTTTAAGTTTTGAAATTTTGTCCACATTGACCACTGGTCTTTAGGCATCACTGGTATTAGAAATTCCGCAGCCTCTTCATTTGCGAGGAAAACGTATTTTGAAGCACCCCATGCATTGCACAAATTTTTGACTAGATTTGGTTTTAAAAACCCAGAGCTCGGTGGGGCAATAAGTGTAACCATATACATATTTAATCTTTCAAATTACCAAATAAAAGGATTTTGGGTTACGACGGCTATAGCTGCATTTTTACAGTTGTTAAAGGTAGGCTTATCCACTATTGCGATACGTGGGCCACCTCTCCCCAACGAGAGGCGAATATCTGAAAGGGTAACAGTTATGGATATAAAAAAACCGGTTATGCGGCCGGAAAATGCGCATTTTTCTTCAGGCCCCTGTGCCAAAAACCCCGTCTTTGAGTTAAATAAACTTATTAAAGCTCCACTTGGAAGGTCGCACCGCGCTGGAATTGGAAAGACCAAATTAAAATTGGCAATAGACGAGACCAGGGAAATTCTAGAGATTCCAAATGATTACAAAATTGCTATAGTGCCCGCTTCAGATACCGGTGCTGTAGAAATGGCTATGTGGTCCATGCTAGGAGCCCGCGCTGTCACAATGGTAGCTTGGGAAAGTTTTGGATCAGGATGGGTCAGTGATGCAGTAAAACAGCTAAAAATAGATGCAAAAATTTATAATGCTGACTACGGTAAAATCGTAGATATGCAAACTTTGGATTACGATACAGACATCGTATTTACTTGGAATGGAACTACCTCGGGCGTCTGTCTTAGGGACGGTAAAGCAATACCAAATAATCGGTTAGGGCTGACAATTTGTGACGCAACCTCAGCTGCCTTTGCAATGGATCTCCCATGGGAAAAATTAGACGTGACAACTTTTAGTTGGCAAAAGGTCTTAGGAGGTGAGGCCGCACATGGCATGCTAATCCTTTCTCCAAGAGCAGTGGAACGATTAGAGAATTATACTCCTGCTTGGCCACTTCCTAAAATTTTTCGGCTCACAAAAGATGGAAAACTAATTGAAAGTATATTTGAAGGTGCAACAATTAATACTCCATCCATGCTCGCCGTGGAAGATTACCTGTTTTCTCTAGAATGGGCAAAAACAATTGGCGGGAAAAGTGAACTCATAAATAGAGCAAAAAGAAATGCCAAAGTAGTATGGAATTTTTGTGATAGCCGGGATTGGATAGAAAACCTAGCTGTTGACCCTTCAACAAGATCTACAACTTCCGTTTGTCTAAAATTCAAAGATAAACGAATTAATGATGGGCGATGGTTTGCAAAAAATATAGCTAAACGACTTGAAAATGAAAAAGTAGCTTATGATATTGAGGCCTACAGAGATGCACCACCAGGCCTTAGAATTTGGTGTGGAAGTACAGTGGAAACGTCGAACATAGAAAAAATGCTACCTTGGTTAGATTGGGCTTTTCATCAAGAAATTAAAACCTGCGCTTGATCCGGAAATTGCAAATAACCGCCCATTTTTAAATCAAAATTTATCAAGAAAGATCAATTTAATGACACCTAAAGTATTAGTATCAGATAAGTTAAGCGAAACAGCAGTTCAAATATTTATTGATCGTGGCATCGATGTGGATTTTTTACCAGAATTAGGAAAAGATAAAGAGGCTTTAGCTAAAAAAATTGGGCATTACGATGGTCTTGCAATTCGTTCAGCAACAAAAGTGACACAAACTATTTTGAGAAATGCCCATAAATTGAAAGTTATAGGCCGAGCTGGAATAGGAACCGACAATATTGATAAAGAAGCAGCTTCTAAAAAGGGTATCGTTGTTATGAATACGCCTTTTGGAAACATGACAACCACTGCTGAACACGCAATAGCAATGATGTTCGCCGTTGCCAGACAAATTCCCCAGGCAAGTGCGTCAACTCATGCAGGAAGATGGGAAAAGTCAAAGTTTATGGGTGTCGAACTGACGGGAAAAACCTTGGGCGTAATAGGAGCTGGCAACATCGGGGGAATTGTATGCGAGCGCGCCCGGAATTTAAAAATGAAAATTCTGGCATATGACCCCTTTTTATCTAAGGATAAGTCTCTGGAGATGGGAATTGAAAAAGTAGAAGATCTCGAAAATTTGCTGCCCAAAGTAGATTTCATAACTTTACACGTTCCTTTAACAGATATGACTAGAAATATTTTAAGCCGCGAGAATTTGGAAAAAACAAAAAAAGGCGTTCGAATAATTAATTGTGCTAGAGGTGGGCTAGTAGACGAAATTGCTTTATCAGAGTTAATAAAAAGCGGTCATGTAGCAGGGGCTGCTTTTGATGTCTTTGAAAAAGAACCTGCAAATGATAATCCTCTTTTCAATTTACCTAATGTCGTTTGTACTCCCCACTTAGGTGCGGCGACAATCGAGGCGCAGGAAAATGTGGCTCTACAAGTTGCCGAACAAATGTCCAACTATCTTCTAGAGGGAGCAGTAGAGAACGCCCTGAACATGCCTTCTATGAGCGCTGAAGAAGCAAAGGTTATGGGCCCTTGGGTTAAACTATCTCAATATTTAGGAAGTTTCGCTGGTCAAATGACTGATGAACCCGTCAAGGCTATTAATATACTTTATGATGGCGTTGTTTCTGAAATGAATTTACAAGCATTGAACAGTAGCGTGATATCTGGGATTATGAGCAAAGCCAACCCAGACGTTAATATGGTCTCAGCTCCAATAATTGCAAAAGAGCGTGGAATTAAGATCAGCACCACCAATCAAGATAAAGCTGGTGCATTCGCAGGCTACATTAAGGTGACAGTGGTAACAGACAATAGAGAACGCTCAGTAGCTGGTACTGTCTTTAGTGATGGAAAGCCTCGATTTATACAAATTAAGGGCATTAATATAGACTCTGAGATCGGGCCTCACATGCTTTATACAACAAATCAGGATGTACCAGGCATAATTGGAGTTCTTGGAAAAACGCTAGGTGATAATAATGTTAATATTGCAAATTTTACTCTTGGAAGATCCGAAGCAGGTGGTCAGGCGATTGCGCTATTATATGTTGATAACACCGTTTCGAGTGAAGTCATTGAGGCTTTAAAAGCCACTGGTGTTTTTGGGCAAGCTAAAGCATTAAATTTTGAAGTAAATGAGACAACTAACCAATAGCTTTACTTCAAATTAAAATTTATCAGCGATGTTCCATTTTCTACCGAATTGCGAATTTTTCCTGATCCACCCTATATGCACTTTTATTTGATTTTATATTGTTAATCTTGCATTTTTTCATGAATTTATCCTAAAAGTTAGTAATGTTTACGATAGTTGCCCTTTACCATTTTACGCGATTTGAAAATCATTTTGATTTGCGAGAGCCTTTGCAAGAAAAATGCAACACGTTAGGCATCCGAGGATCTCTATTGCTCGCGACAGAGGGAATAAACGGTACTATTGCAGGAACAAGTGAACGTATAGAAAAAATACTGTGTTATATAAAAAATATGCCAGGCTGTGCAGATTTAGAATATAAAACAAGTGTTTCGAAACTACCGCCATTTCCCAGAATGAAAGTAAAGTTAAAAAAGGAAATAGTTACTATGGGTCAACCAAATATTGATCCTAAAGCTAGGGTCGGACATTATATCAACCCATCGGACTGGAATACATTGGTGAATGATCCAAATGTTGTTGTGATCGATACTCGTAATGAGTATGAGGTCGATATAGGTACGTTTAAAGGTGCTATAAACCCTCACACGAATTCTTTCAGAGAGTTCCCCACTTGGTGGGAAAAAAATAAAGAGAAGTTTCAAAATAAGCGTATCGCGATGTTTTGTACCGGAGGGATCCGCTGCGAAAAATCAACAAATTATCTTATTGGTCAAGGTGTTGAGAATGTTTCTCATTTAAAGGGTGGAATATTAAAATATTTAGAAGAGACGCCTAAAGAGGAAAGTGAATGGAAGGGCGATTGCTTTGTGTTTGATGCGCGAGTGTCTGTTGGTCATGAACTAAAAGAAGGGCCCCACGAACTATGTTACGCTTGTAGACAACCTATACTTCCCCAAGATAAAAAACGTTCAGAATATGAACATGGTGTTTCTTGCCATAAGTGCAAAAATAAAACCACTGAAACCGACAAAAGCCGATTTAGGGAAAGGCAAAAACAAATCAAATTGTCTAGAAAACGCGGACAAAAGCACATGGCTGGTTATGATGGAAATTAACTTTTTGAGATTCTTGGACGCCCAGAGGCTTCTACTAAAATGTTTGCTTCGACAAAAACCGTGCGGTTTTCAATATTAGCAGTTTTTACTTCCCTATCAATATTCACAGTAACGTTCTCTGCACCAGCTTCTTTTGCTTTCTTAATACTTTTTTCAGTTAATTTTTCTTCTAATACCTGTAAGGCTTCTGCCTCGTTATTAAAATTGATGGGCTTTCCATCAAGGTGAGCAAGATATTTTCCCTCAGAAGGAGAAGAAATCACCCCAGTTTCTCTCATAACTATTTTTCCTACAACTGCCCCGATAGCATTTGCCACGCCGGCATATTCAGGTAAAATCACTTCACAATTTAATTTGTCACCAACAGCAGGATAATACGTTGGTGCTGAGGCTCCTAGACCTATAACCTTTTTATTAATCCCAACGTCAATTTTTATTAAGTCTCGATGCCCCTCAAGACCAATCCGGGTAAGAGGATGTTGAGCTAAAACACCTGGCATATTTCCAAAATCAATCTTTTCTTCTGAAAAGGCCATTTCCAATATAGAACAGCTTGTCTGCTCTGTAAGCTGAAACACTATTCTTTGAGCCATTTGTGAAGGCGAACCAGCCAAAAGTTCTCCAGACCCACCACGGCGCCGCGCAAAAAGGTCGAGGGCCTTAATCGCTGCCTCTCTGTCCCAGGCACTCGATTTTCCAAGTACATGGCTCGCATCAGAAGGTGTAACAGCTGAAATTTGAGCGACCCCTATAGCAACTAATTTTAATACAGACTGCAAATCTAGGCGAGATTTAATCACATCACTCATAGGAGAGAATTGTTCATCGATTCTTTTATAAACTTTGTCATCGCGCTCGGATAATACTAACCCAGTAAAAGCCTTAATTCTGCGAATAAATCGTGCATCAAAATCATTCGGCGTTTCACTTTTTAGTTGGCTATCCAGTATTTGATGAATTAAGTCCGGTTCAATTGTTGCTGCTAAAGAAACTGGAATTACTCTTTTAGGGCCCAAAAAAATATCTCCGTTTAAGCCCCCTATTTTTAAGTTTACTTCACTATCGCCACCCAATCCAAAGGTATACATGGCCACTGCTTCTACCATGGTTCTATAAGGGCCAACACTTGCTCCTTTTGGATCAATAGCAGGCTTTCCTCCCTTCAAAACCGCTATATCTGTTGTTGTTCCTCCAATATCTGAAACAATTGCCTCTTTTTCATCTGTTAGCCATCGTGCCCCTACAATTGAAGCAGCAGGCCCACTTAAAATTGTTTCAATCGGTTTTTCACGTGCTTGCTCTGCACTTATTAAAGCACCATCGCCCCTTACGACCATCAAGGGTGCCAAAATGCCAAGGCTCTTTATAACGTGCTCAGCTTTTATGATTAACAAATCAATCAGCGCGATTAATCTTGCGTTTAAAATTGCTGTAAGCGCTCTTTTTGGACCATTGAGTTTGGCTGAAAGCTGGTGAGATAAACTCACAGGCTTGTTTGTTAATCTACGGATAATTTCTGCAGCTTCTAATTCATGCTCCGGGTTTCTCACTGCAAATTGAGAACAAATTGCGTAAGCTGAGACACCTTTAACTGCGGATACCCAATTCGCTAATTTGTTTTTATCAAGCGGGTTTTTTTCGAAGCCCGCATAATTATGACCCCCATCAGCAACTAAAAAAGGATCCCCACTTAGCGCATCGAAAATTGAATGTTTCTCAAGATCACTATCTTTGAAACCAATCATGACTAATGCAACTCTATCTCCTTGTCCTTCGACTAAAGCATTAGTTGCAAGAGTGGTTGATAGAGAAACTAAGGAAATTTTTTCTGGGTCTATATTTTCCTGCTCAACCGCTTTTTCTATTGCTGACGCAATCCCCAACGATAGATCGCTGCGGGTTGTTAGAGCTTTAGAAAAAGAGACTACACGCTCCTCACCTTCTAAAATAACCGCGTCAGTATAGGTACCACCAGTGTCAACACCCAAAATAAATGACATTTTTATTCCTTAAGCTTATTTAAAAGCAATTAATTTATAATTCTATAAATGTCTGTCTATTTGCGGCAAATTTTATCCGTTTAGTTCTCTTTGTGCCCATCGCGCAGCATCTGCAACTACTGGGTTAGGATCTTTGACGAGATGTTCAATTTTATCTAAAAATTTTTTGTCGTGCGAATTTCCAATCGCATATAATACATTTCTGATAAACCTATCGCGACCTATTCTCTTTATAGGACTGCCAGAAAATTTTTTTCGAAAAGAAAAATCATCTAAACTAACCAATTCATCTAACTCTGGTTCCAATAAATCGTTTCGTGCATGATACTTGTTATCGGCCGCTTCTTTTGCAAACTTATTCCAAGGACAGACAGCAAGACAATCATCGCAACCGTATATACGGTTGCCCATTTTTGGTCTCAGATGCTCAGGAATAGGGCTTTTACTTTCTATTGTGAGATATGAAATACAAAGACGTGCATCTAGTTTATATGGTTTCGGGAAGGCTTTTGTTGGACAGATATCAAGACAGGATGTACATTTACCACAATTATCAATTTCCTTGTTATCCTCTTCTATATCAAGTGTTGTAAATATCGAACCAATAAAAAACCAACTTCCCAAATCTCTACTAACCAAGTTTGTATGCTTACCTTGCCAGCCCAACCCAGCTGCTTGCCCTAGTGCCTTTTCGGGGACAGGGGCTGTGTCCACAAAAACCTTCACTTCACATTCATACTCTTTCACGAGCCATCTTGCTAAAACCTTAAGTCGCTTTTTTAATACATCATGATAATCTTTATTCTGAGCATAAACAGAAATAGCGCCCTTTTGAGGCTTTTTTAAAATCTCTAATGGATCATGTTTAGGCGAATAGCTCTCTCCTAACATTATACACGTCTTTGCTTCTGGCCATAAAATACTTGGATCAGATCGCAATTTCACTTTTTCTTTCATCCATGACATTTCACCATGCCAACTTTTATTTAGAAACTCTTGCAGTCTCTTTGAATGGTCGTCCAAGCTCCAAGGGCGGCATACCCTCATTAGGCTAAAGCCGTCTAAAATAGCTCTTTCTTGCAATGCACTTTTTAAGTTATTTTTAGTCATTCGTGCGCTTCAAATTATTTTAAGTCGTTTGATAGCAAATATATGTATTAAGGGGAACGAAATAGATCTTAGGGGTTTTCAGAAATCTAAATCGTTATAATGATCTGAAGGAGGAAACCCAGAAATTTGGTCTGCTAAGATACCACGAAAAGCTGGGCGTGATTTTATTTTTGCATACCAATCCTTGACTGTGTTGGATTCTACCCAATCTACATCTTTTGTGTAATCTAATGTCGAAAAATGGGCCGCAGCTGTGAAATCAGCTAAGGTTAAAGAATTTCCAGCTAACCACCCACGACGCTCAAGCAAGTAGGTCATGTAATCTAAATGATATTTAATTTTACGCTTTCCATTCATCACATTTTTACTATCTGGAGCGCCCTGTTTCATAATTTTCTTATTTACTCGCTCGTGTAAAAGCTTGGACGTCACCTCATAATGGAACTTATCGTCGAACCAGTTTATCAATCTTCTAACTTCGTAGCGATCCTCTGCACTATCTGGCATTAATTTTGGCTGAGGATACAAATCTTCTAAAAGTTCACATATAGGCGTACTTTCAGTCAGAAGTTTTCCATCCAGTTGCAAAATGGGTATTTTACCACTTGGGCTTTTTTTTAAAAATTCGGGTGACTGCTCCCAGTACCGTTCCTCAATAAGCTCAACTTCAACTTTTTTTTCAGCTAATACGAGGCGTACTTTTCTGCAAAACGGTGAAAGAGGTAGATGATATAAACGAAGCATTTCAAAAATTAAATTTTATTTCAAAAGACACATGCACCGAATTGAAACGATTTTCAATCGGTAAAACAATCTGAACGTTCATCTTTCAAAATCGTAGAAGCTCCGTCAGCAATTGACAACGCACGTTTTTGAACGAATTTACTAGGATTTACTGCCGAACGCTGTTTTGGATTGGGCAAAACAGCCGCTAGCAACGCAGCTTGAGATAAACTTAATTTACTGGAAGACATTCCAAATATCTGCTGACTTGCTTGCTCTATTCCAAAAATACCCTCATCAAATTCTGCAATGTTCAAATAAACTTCAAGAATACGTCTTTTTGACCAGGAAATTTCTATGACTGGAGTTAAAAAAGCTTCAAAAAATTTTCTAATCCAACTTCTTTTATGCCAAAGAAATAAATTTTTTACTACTTGTTGACTTATCGTCGATGCGCCTCTTTTGGATCCTTGCTCAATAGCTGACCGAATTGCCACAAGATCAAAACCCCAGTGATTACAAAAATTAACATCTTCCGCAGCTACAATACTCAACGGTACACTAGCGGACATATCTTTCAAATCGACCCAAGAGTAAGATACCGACCCATGATTTGAAGCCTCAAAAATCATATATGAACTAGTAGGAACAGGGATGAACCTTAAAAGTAAAACAATTGAAAATACGAAAAGAAAAAGCAGTGCCAGACCTGTCAGAAAAAAAAATTTCAGTCTTTGACGCATTATGTTTTTTCTTTAGTTTATATTTTTATAAACAGCCTATACCCTCTACAGCAAACCTTTATTTTTAAATATTAATTGTTTGGTATAGTAATTCCAGTGTGAGTTCAGGCTTCTTAAGTTATTCAGCAGGAATTGCCCCTTCATTAAGAGATATTGGATGCGGAATTTTGTTAAGCATTTCTTTTGGACACACCTGGACAAAATTATTTACCTCAATGTCCCAATTACGTAAAATCTCCTGAGCTCTTCGGCTTTCTGTTTCCACAGCATGCTTTTGTAATAAACTTTTCAACTGTTTTTTCCAATGATCAATTTGTACTCTTGCAGTAACTATCGACTCCATATTCATAACTTCTTGTGCTTGATTTTCTGGATCATAAACGTAAGCCATTCCACCTGTCATACCCGCACCAAAATTAGAGCCGATACTTCCAAGAACAACCGCTACTCCTCCAGTCATATATTCGCAACCATTCGAGCCACAACCTTCTACAACAACTTTTGCACCCGAGTTTCTTACTGCAAAACGTTCCCCTGCGCGGCCAGAAGCGAATAAAAATCCATCCGTTGCTCCATACAAGACCGTATTACCAATAATAGTATTCTCCGACGCAATTAGTGGGCTAATCATTGGCGGCCTAATGACTATTGTCCCACCAGATAGGCCCTTGCCTACGTAGTCATTTGCATCACCTGAAACTTCCAATTTTAGACCTGGAGCGGCAAAAGCCCCCAATGCTTGACCAGCAGATCCTGTCAGCTTGACAACCAAATGATCTTCTTGAAGTGAGTTTCGCATACCAAATCTTTGAACGATTTCGCTTGATGTTCGAGTTCCAACCGTTCTGTGTGTATTTTGAATTGCATAAGATAGTTGCATTTTTTCACCATCTTTAAGAAATCTTTCAGCATCTTGCACAATTTGTTTGTCTAATGTTTCAGGAACTTCATTTCTTGCTCTGGACCTATCATATGAAATTTTATCCGCACCATCTACGGTTATTAATAAAGGATTTAAGTCAAGATCATCGAGATGGTCAGATCCTCTGCTTACCTGGCCAAGTAAATCAGCACGACCAATGATCTCGTCCACACTTCTGGCTCCTATTTCTGATAAAATTTCTCTAACCTCCTGAGCATAAAAAGTGATTAAATTAACCACTTTATCAGCATTACCAGTGAATTTTTCCCGCAAACCTTCATCTTGAGTGCAAACCCCTACTGGACAGGTATTAGACTGGCACTGCCGTACCATAATACACCCCATAGCTATCAACGCGGCCGTACCGATTCCAAACTCCTCTGCACCCATCATGGCTGCCATTACTATGTCACGTCCAGTGCGCAAGCCACCATCAGTTCTAAGAGTGATCCTTTCTCTCAAGTTATTCATAGCTAAAACTTGGTGAGCTTCAGTTAATCCCATTTCCCATGGCAAACCTGCAAATTTAATTGATGTCGCCGGAGAGGCTCCAGTTCCTCCATTGTGACCAGAGATTAAAATGACGTCAGCTTTAGCCTTAGCGACACCAGCAGCAATTGTGCCAACGCCAGACGCAGCAACTAGCTTTACCGTAACTTTACATCGTGGGTTAATTTGCTTTAGGTCATAAATCAGCTGCGCAAGATCTTCGATAGAATAAATATCATGATGCGGTGGGGGGGATATCAAAGTCACTCCTTTAGTTGAGTGCCTCAATCGCGCTATCAAATCTGTAACCTTCATTCCAGGAAGTTGGCCACCCTCACCTGGTTTGGCGCCTTGCGCTACTTTTATTTCCAACTCCTCACACTGATTTAGATATTCAGCCGTTACGCCAAAACGTCCAGAAGCAACTTGTTTAATTTTTGCAGATGGATTATCTCCGTTTGGTTCTGGATGAAAGTGTGCAGGATCTTCACCACCCTCGCCACTATCCGACTTTGCTCCAATTCTATTCATCGCCACGTTGAGTGTTTTATGCGCTTCTGGACTTAGTGCTCCTAATGACATGCCAGGAGTCACAAAACGCTTTCGAATGGATGTAATACTTTCAACTTCTTCTAGCGGTATCGGCTCACTTATAGGTTTTATAGCTAAGAGATCTCTCAAATGAATAGGCGGGTTAGATTGCATTCTATTTGAATATTGCTTCCACAAATCATAGCTTGCTCTATTGCATGCTGTTTGCATCATATGCATGGTTTGTGCTTCCCAGGCATGCGACTCCCCAGTTTTTCTAGATTTATAAAAACCACCAATCGGTAAAACATCTTGCCCAAACCAACCATACCTATGGATTTCAATTGCTTTTTTCTGAATTCCCTGGACACCAATACCTGATATTCTGCTCATAAGCCCGGGAAAGTATTCTGCACACATTGCTCTCGACAAACCAACAGCCTCAAAATTTAACCCGCCTCTATATGACGAAACAACAGAAATACCCATTTTTGCCATTATTTTCAGTAAGCCCTGATCTATAGCTTCCTGATAACGCCGGGTAGCTTCTGTTAAAGGACCTCTCAGTAACCCACGCTCAATTCGATCTGCGATGGTATCTTCCGCCAAATATGCATTCACGACCGTTGCGCCTGCACCAATGAGAACAGCAAAGTAGTGTGGATCAATGCATTCAGCAGACCTAACATTCAAAGAACAAAACGTTCTCAAACCTTTTCTAGTCAAATGACTGTGAACTGCTGAAGTTGCAAGTATCATTGGAACGGCAACTTTTATATCATTGGAAAGCTGATCTGACAAAACTAAATGCCCTGCACCTGATCTAACGGCATCTTCTGCCTCCGATCTTATACGCTCCAACTCTGCCTGTAATCCACCTCTTCCAGCGTTTACATTAAATGTGCAGTCTATTTGGACCAAATCGGCATTAAAATGCTTTTTTAGAGCTTTCCATTGTGAATTCCCAACGAAAGGACTGTCCAAAACCAATATCTCTGCCTGAGTGCTACTCTCATCCAAAACGTTCTTTAAATTACCAAAACGTGTCTTTAAAGACATAACGCGATATTCGCGCAAGCTATCTATTGGTGGATTAGTAACTTGCGAAAAGTTTTGGCGAAAATAATGACTTAACGGTCTGTACTTTTTTGATAAAACCGCACTTGGTGTATCGTCCCCCATTGACGCAAGAGTTTCTTTTGCATCTTCAACCATTGGAGCTAAAATTTGCTCAATTTCTTCAATTGAATAACCTGCTGCTATTTGCCTCTTTCTAAGCTCATTTCCAGAGAAAACAGCCTTTTCGGTAACTTTTGATAATGCCTTATCAAGATCAGTGATCTTGCTTACCCAATCTCCGAAGGGCTGACTATCCGCCAATTTATTTTTGATTTCTGAATCGTGAAACAGGCGACCTTCCTCCATATCGACCGCCAAAAGTTGCCCGGGACCTAGAGCTCCCTTTTCCCTAATCGTTGCCTCATCAGTCGGCACCATACCAACCTCAGACCCAGCAATTAAAAGTCCATCGCCAGTAACTACATAACGCATTGGCCGTAGACCATTTCGATCTAGTCCAGCACAAACCCAGCGCCCATCAGTCATCGCTAAAGCAGCTGGGCCATCCCAAGGCTCCATAATAGAGTTACAATAGGAATACATGTCACGCCATTTTTTGGGCAGCTCTTTTGCTTGATTAGACCAACTTTCAGGTACTAGCATTGTCTTGGCCATTGGCGCGCTCCGACCAGCGCGAACTAAAACTTCAAAAACTGCATCAAGCGCCGCAGAGTCAGAGGATCCACCAGGAATAATTGGCTTTATATCATCAGCTAATGATCCAAAAGCACTTGATGCCATACGAATTTCATGGCTTTTCATCCAATTTGTGTTTCCCTTCAACGTATTTATTTCTCCGTTATGAGCAAGCATTCTAAAAGGTTGAGCCAACCACCACTGTGGGAAGGTATTTGTAGAATAACGCTGATGATAAATAGCAAATGTACTTTCAAACCGTTCATCCATCAAATCAGGATAAAATACTGCGACTTGTTCAGCTAACATCATGCCTTTATAGATGATCGATCTACATGATAACGAAGCTAAATATAAATCACTAATACCTGCATCAGCAGCTGATTTTTCTATTCTGCGACGAAGAACATAAAGCTCTCGCTCGAAGGTTACTTCATCTACACCCTTTGAGTTAGAAATAAGAATTTGCTCAATCTCTGGCCTTGTAGCATTTGCTTTTTCACCAAGACATCCAACTTCAACCGGAACTTGTCGCCATCCATAAATATAATATCCCATTCGAAGAACTTCAGATTCAACAATTGTCCTACAAGTCTCCTGTGCCCCGTAATCAGTTCGAGGTAAAAAAACCTGACCAACAGCAATTAATTCATCAAGTCTTGGCTCATGTCCGGTACGCCTAACTTGGTCATAGAAAAATGGCACAGGTATTTGGGTGTGAATACCCGCTCCGTCTCCAGTTTTGCCATCTGCATCAACCGCTCCTCTATGCCAAATTGCTTTTAATGCATCTATACCGCTTTCGACTACTCTTCTACTAGGCTTTCCATCTAACGAAACGACCAAACCTACTCCACAAGAGGCATGCTCCATATCTTCGCGGTACAGACTATTTTTTGACATCCAGGTTCGTTTTTCATTTTCAGCTTTAACCCATTTTTTTCCATAGGTGTTTTTTTCCAAGCTTTTCAAATTTATTTTTTCTGATCTCATAATTTATTGTTCCAGTGTTTTTCTTTTTATATACAAAAAGTAATTGTTTTATTCAGCTGCAATTACTTTTGTGGCTCCTATTTGGCTCAAAATAGCATTTGCTGCGTCGCGACCATCTTTTATTGCCCAAACTACCAATGACGCGCCCCGAACAATATCGCCAACTGCGTAGACGTTCTCTAAATTTGTTTTGCCTGTCCCATACTCAACTTTAATGGTTCCCCAACGTGAAACAGGAAGCTCAGGTTGATCCCAAAGTGTAGTAAGATCTTCTGGCTCAAAGCCCAATGCTTCGATAACTAAATCTGCTTCTTCAAGATATTCTGAACCTGTGATTTCTTCTGGAGTTCTGCGCCCCGTTGCATCTGGATCTCCAAGTTGCATTTTCTGAACTATTACACCTTTAAGATCGCCTTTTTGAACCTTAGAATTTGATAAATCATTGCCTCGTCGATTGTTTGAAAACCCTTTTGGTGAGGTGAGCCATTCAAAAATAACACCTTCTTCCTCAGCGTTTTGAACCTCTCTTTGTGAACCAGGCATATTTTCTCTATCGCGTCGATATAAGCACTTCACTGAGGTTGCTCCCTGCCGTACAGCAGTACGAACACAATCCATAGCAGTATCACCGCCGCCGATCACTACAACTTTCTTGCCATCGGCGTTAAATAAGCCTCTTTCAAACTGCTTAACACTATCGCCAAAACTTAACTTATTAGAGGCAGTTAAATAATCCAGGGCTGCCAATTTACCTTTTAAATTGCCATTTGGAATATCCAACTCGCGCGCTTTGTAAACACCAGTTGCTACAATTACAAAATCATGCTTTTTTCGAACCTCATCAAATGTGATATCTACTCCAATATTAGTATTTAAAACGAATTCTATACCACTCTTTTCCAATTGTTCGTTCCGCCGCATAACAATGTCTTTTTCTAGTTTAAATCCTGGTATTCCGTAAGTTAGAAGTCCGCCTGCTCTATCGTATCGGTCATAAATAGTTACCGCTAAACCTTCTTGCCTGAGTATGTCTGCTGCTGCTAAACCTCCAGGACCGGCACCTATTATACCGACGCTTTGATCAATGCTATTAATGGGTTCATTGACTTTCACCCAACCTTCCTCCCAAGCGGTATCTGTTATATATTTTTCTATGGCTCCTATTGTCACTGTTTCATGACCAGATTGCTCAATAACGCAGTTGCCCTCACACAAACGATCCTGAGGGCAAATTCTTCCACATATTTCGGGAAAAGTGTTTGTTGCTTGACTAGTTTCATATGCTTCCTGCAATCGCCCCTCTGCTGTAAGTTTAAGCCAATCAGGAATATTATTATGAAGAGGACAATGGGACTGACAGTAAGGTACACCGCATTGGCTACAGCGGCTTGCTTGTTCTTCTGCTTTCTTACCAGCAAACTCTGAGTAAATTTCTAAAAAATCCTTACTACGCATACCAGCATTCCGCTTTTCCGGCATCTGCCTTTCAAAATTTACAAATTTTAACATTGGTTGCTTTGCCACTTTTAGCCTCCATTTTCCTTAAACGGCTTCCTTATACTAGTTTTTTTTAAAAGAAAAGTAAGTATTATTGACCTATTATATTTAAAATGTAAGGTCACTCAAAAAGTATAGGCAGAAAATAAGTAATATTAGGTCCGTTTCGGTTATTATTTTAAAAATGCTATCCTTTATTTTTTAGTGTATAGATCAGAATGTTTAGAATGGGTTTTTAAAAATGGAATTGCTCAACGTCATTTTTTTATCGTTGATTCAAGGAATTACAGAGTTCTTACCAGTATCCTCAAGTGCCCATCTGATTTTATTTCCAACGTTTAGTGGGAATAAAGACCAAGGACTTCTGATAGATATTTCTGTTCATCTTGGAAGCCTAATTGCCGTAACAACGTTTTTCTGGCTTGATGTAAAAGTCATTTTAGTCAGTTCTACTAAGTTTTTTTCTAGAAGTTTAGATGGTGGCGATAGAAATTTAGTAGTCTGCTTAGTAGTTGCAACGATTCCCGCAGTAATTTTAGGCGCTACATTAAAATATTCAGGCTTATACGACTATATTAGAGAGAGTACCCTTATAATTGGCATAGCAATGATGGGATTTGGCATTTTGCTTTGGTTTTCGGATAGAAACAAACAAGTCGATACAAAGATATCTGAGTGGACGATTAGACATGCCTTAATATTAGGATTCTGGCAGATGCTCGCATTAATTCCTGGCACATCAAGATCCGGGATAACAATCACAGGTGCTCGTTTTTTAAACTATGACAGGTCAAGCGCAATAAAAATATCGATGCTTATGTCTATACCCACAATAATTGCAGCCGCTACTTTAGAATTTTATTCTTTAGGTTTTGAAAACATATCAATAAATTGGATCGAAATAGTTGCGGCTATAATTATCTCTGCACTTGCGGCTTTTGGCGCCCTTAGCTTAATGATGCGGCTATTAACGACTGTTAATTTCACTCCATATGTTTTATACAGAATTTTTCTTGGAACTATTTTAATAATTTGGGCCTTTATGTAATCTTGCATCACGTTAGAATTAACCCAAAGATCAAAGGACTAAAAAGGATGATCGAATGACTAATACAATATATGTCCTCAATGGCCCCAATATGAATTTATTAGGAAAAAGACAACCAGAGCTGTATGGCTCCAAAACCTTAAAAGATGTAGAAAAATCTTGCAGTGTAATAGCGCTTGAAAAAGGGTTTAAAATTGATCTTCGTCAGTCAAATAGTGAAGCAGATTTAATAGATTGGATTCACGAAGCGAGAGAAGATGGTGCTGGAATTGTAATAAATCCTGCCGCCTATTCCCATACATCCATAGCCATCATGGATGCGCTCATGGCGTTTGAGGGACCAGTCATAGAGGTACATGTCTCTAATATCCACAAGCGGGAAAAGTTTCGGCACCAATCCTATGTTTCCCTTAGGGCAGATGGCGTGATCGCAGGCCTTGGGGTGAGCGGTTACGATTTTGCCGTTATGAAGATATTAGAAATACTAAAAAATAAAAAACCAGCAGGTTAATATGAACCGATACATAAATTACAAATTCGTTCTACTATAAAAATATAAAAATGTGGACTATTCCAAACATATTAACAGCCCTGAGATTACTTGCAGCACCAGCTGTGGCTGTGATGTTTTTATATTTTAACAGGCCATATGCAGATTGGTTTGCACTTTTGCTATTTGTTGGGGCTGCCATTACAGATTGGTTTGATGGGTTTTTAGCAAGAGCCTGGTCTCAAGAAACTAAGCTTGGGTCAATGCTTGACCCTATAGCAGATAAAGCAATGGTTGTAATAGCCTTAATGGTCATCGTCGGCTACTCGAGCATGTCACCCTGGCTAGTATTACCCGCAACAGTAATTATGTTTAGGGAAGTATTCATTTCAGGGCTGCGAGAATATTTAGGCGACAAGACAAAGCTTCTCAAGGTAACGAAAATTGCCAAACTAAAAACTTCTGCTCAAATGGTAGCTATAGCTATCTTATTCTCTCATGGTGTATTTGAGCATTATCATATCACTTTGTCTGCTAAAAATAATGCAGATATGAAAAATCTAGAATTTTTGTCAGATTCTATGATTTATTCTAGTAATTTCGGTCTTGTTTTCCTTTGGATTGCAGCGGCGCTGACATTAATATCAGGCTTTGAATATCTGCAAAAAGCTTGGCCATATTTAAAAGGTTAAAAATGATAGACTTAATTTATTTTTCTTGGATACGAGAAAGAATTGGCAAGTCGGGTGAAAGTATTGAAACAAAATCATCGACTGTTTTTGAGCTAATTGACGAACTTAGGCAAAAAGACACTCGTTATTTCGAAGTATTTTCTGATTTAGGCTCTTTTCGAGTTGCTATTAACCAAGAATTGGCAAGTTTTGATGCGCCTTTAATAGGTGCCAAGGAAATAGCTTTTTTTCCACCTATGACGGGGGGTTAGCCAACTTGTATGTTTCAGTTCAAAATGAATTTTTTGATTTTTCTGCAGAAGTCAAAAAATTCAGTGAATCATTAGAAAATGTCGGAGCTTTGGTAACATTTACAGGAATTGTCCGGGGACAAAAATCAAAAACTCTCGATTATATGTTCATCGAA
The DNA here is from genome assembly GCA_003332035.1 of Paracoccaceae bacterium. Lineage (GTDB taxonomy): Bacteria > Pseudomonadota > Alphaproteobacteria > Rhodobacterales > Rhodobacteraceae > Salinivivens. The sequence continues at coordinate 108,925 of QOQI01000001.1, read as the reverse complement.
CATTACCCAGGTATGACTGAAGCCCAAATAAAAATTATCATAGAGGATTCTTTTAAACGTTGGAAAATAAATGATGCACTTGTGATACATCGCTATGGAAAACTGGAGCCAGGCGAACCAATTATGATGGTTGCGACAGCAGCACAGCACCGAAAAGAAGCCTTCGAGGCTGCCGAATTCTTAATGGATTATCTAAAGTCCAGAGCACCTTTTTGGAAAAAAGAAGTTGTTAACGGTAAAGAACATTGGGTGGAAGCAATAGCCGCAGATGAAACTGCTTTAAGCCGTTGGAGATGATTGTGAATTTAAACTTAACTTTTTTTGTCTAAAGCGGCAGATCTCAAATCTTCCATTTCGAGACGTGCAGAGCGCAAACCATCCATAGCTGCAGCCAACTCAGCCTCCAATTGCGAGATATTTTTATTAAGTTCTAACTGTCTATTTCTCGATTGTTCATTGTTTTGCTCAGCTTCATGTAAAGCCGCAGAAATCTTATTTAGCTCGTTTAAATCTTTTTCAGACACCATATTAAGCCGCTGCAACAGCCAGCGTGAAAGCCAGCCCAATAAAAAAGCAAAAAACAACACAATTGCAGCACTAATTATAAACTCTTCTCTATTCATTTATTCACTCTTATCTCTTTCCACTTCCTTAGTTGGTGCCAATTTAAATTCAATCCGTCTATTAATTTCACGACCTTCCTCGGTATCATTGCCAGCAATAGGTTGTACCTCACCATATCCTTTTGCAACATAGTTACTGGTGAGAACCTTTCTTCTCTGCAGCTCTATTAAAACTGCAGTTGCACGCGATTGCGACAATTGAAGGTTCATCTCCTCTCGACCTTGGCTGTCTGTATGGCCTGCGATTTCTAATGATAATTCTTCACAATCACGAAGAACATCCGCTATTTCATCCAACAATTGTTGACCATCTAAATTTATACGATCTGAACTAGGATCAAAAGTTATCTTTCTTTCAACAAGAAGATTATCAACACCGCCTAAACACTCTTCATCGGATGGACCTTCTAGCTCAACAAATTTTGGAGGCTCAACATAACTAATCTTAGTTTTCAAAGGTTGAGTTAATGTTAGTTTTCCATAAAAATTCTGCGCGATCTTAATAGCGATATTTGCCTCATTTGCTTCACCAGAAACAGAAACTCCAGAATTATTTATCTCAATAAACCCGTTTTTAAGTAACGCCATCGATTCAATACCAAACATTATTAAGTCACTCCAATCTTGCGGCATAGATCCATCAATTTTAAGTTTGTTATTAACAAAATCCTTGCCAAACTTAGCCTCAGCTAGACTAGTAAGTGTAGTTCGTGTGGTCTGTAAGCGAACGGTTCCATTCATTTGGAACAAACCCTCTGGGCTTAGAGTAAGAACCGCCGTTCCACCAAGGTCTGTTTTCTCCTCCGTATACGATATAAGTTTGGCATCTAATAAGTACCCATCTGGCAAAGCATTTTCCAATGTCTGTAATACCGTTTTAAATTCTGGCTCTGCATCTATTTTCTGGACAACAAATGAAATTTCGTCGTCTATTATAGTTACTGAACCTTCATTTATGTTCGATAATGCGTTGAGTGTACTCAAAACAACACTAAGCCAACTATCAGAGGGTTTTCCAAGACCTATCTCACATTTTAATCCCTTTTTTCCAGACAGCTTAGTAACTTCCTTTAAGATTTTAGAAGCTGCCTCTTCATTATCAGCGGTGCAGGCATCTAAACGGAAGAGCTCTTTACCTTTCGTAGCTCTGAAAGAAAATGGTGTAATTAATGGACGTGGCGATTTTACATTTATTCTCTGCTTTAAATCTTTAGGAATATCCTCAGCTAATTGTTTGATTAATAGATTTTTTTGTTCTAAACTTTCTGCAACAACTTCTCCCTGAACCATAGTTGGTATTATTTCCAAGCGCGCTAATTTTACCTTATCCAAAACCGATAAGCTAAAACGAATTGACCTATCCCAGTTTTGATTTCCCTTGTTACTTGAGTACTCAATAAACTCTCTCACTAACCCAGATGATCCACTTTGCCTTTGTAGCGAGCTCAAAAATGCAGGTTTGTTGAACCTCTCGGGCACAATTCCATAAACGGAAATATCATTTCCATTTTTTAAAATTTCTAATTTCAAATTTGGAGATTTAATATTTGAATTATCTATGATGTTCATTTGATCAATTAGACGCTCTGCGTCGACCGCATTCCCTGCTAAGCTTATTGCATTAAACCTACCAGCCTCGTTTGGGGCGTTACCAATTAAAAAAACTTGCAAACCTACAGTTTCAACATTTGCCCAATTAACTCCACCAGTTAACAACTCTTTTTTGACCTGGTCGCGAGAAGTTTTTTCAATGAAATCTACTATCACTGTGGCCACTTGTACTGAAATTACAGCTGCAAAAAACAAGGAAAAATAATTCCAAAATATCTTTGGTACGCGCATTACATCTCACGAAATAATTCTATGCGACCAAATAGTACGCCGAAGTGATCATTTGTGCAATCAAACCAAAATAGCAAAACAAAGAAAAACTGCAAAAATGAGGCCTGCATTTCGGTTAGAGCGGAAGAGGGTCAACAATAGTTGGGAATTTTTCGCATCAAAATTTTGCCATTGCCAAAATAAATGGATTGAAAAAGACAGCACTCCAATAAAAGAAATAATCTTGGACAAAGCTGCTCTTTCTTGAGTCACAAAAAATACAGAAACTGCCATCAAAACAACGCATAATAATATAAAACTAAACAGCCATTTCTTTGCATGCTCTCCGAATAAAATAGCTGTCGATTTTACGCCTATTAACAAGTCATCTTGGCTGTCCTGATAGGCGTAAATTGTATCGTAAAATAGTGTCCAGAAAATTCCAGCAATGTATAAAATAACGATTGGCCAGCTTAAGCTCCCACTGTGGGCCACGAACAACAAAAGTATTCCCCAGTTGAATGCAAGGCCCAAAAACACCTGTGGCCACCATGTGAATCTTTTTGCAAATGGGTAAATCGCTACCAGAAATAATGAGCTCAAACCCAATATTATTGAGTTAAGATTATAGCTTAGCAAAATAATGCCCGCTATACCAATTTGTAAGATCATCCAAATGACTGATTGGGTTAAAGTCACTTGCCCAGAAGGAATTGGTCTTGATCTTGTTCTTTCAACTGCACCGTCAATCTTCCTATCCGAAATATCGTTCCATGTACAACCGGCACCACGCATAAGTAAGGCCCCGACTGAACATGAAAAAAAGAGCCAAAAGTCATTAGAAAAAACCTTCCCATCTTGCAGAATGCCAATTAGTAAACCCCACCAACATGGTATTAATAATAACCAAGTCCCAACTGGACGGTCTGCCCGCGACAATCGCAAGTAAGGCCTCAATTTAACTGGAGCTAGATTGTCTACCCAGTTACCTTTAACAGCGTCAGCAACTTGGCCTAGTTTATCTGGCTTTGTTGGGTTTTGCGACATATGGTGCCTCTATGGATGCAAAAATACGACTATATGTAAGAAATCAACTTTGCGAAGCACAAATCATTTCTTTGGAGCGTAATCAAGCAAATTACTTATTTGCTGTAATGCGAAAAAAAGTTGGAGACCAAATCTTAATTTTCAGCAACTGTGATGGTGAATGGCTTGCAGAAATAATTAGTGGAAACAAACGAATTGTACAATTGAAATGCTTAAACAAAACAAGACCTTCTTTGGCTCCACCTGATGTTTGGTTATTTTTTTCACCCATTAAGAAATCCCGTACTGATTTTATTGTGGAAAAAGCTACTGAACTTGGAGTGTCTGAAGTATTTCCAACACAAAGTGAATTTACCAATTCAGAACGGATTAATCAGGATCGTCTACAAGCCCATGCGATAGAGGCGGCGGAGCAATGCGGTGGAACCTATGTTCCCAAAGTACACACAATTTGTAAACTAATTGACACATTAGAAAAATGGCCAAAAGACCGAAATATTTTTTTTTGTAATGAGGATAATTTGAAGCCAACAAGAGCGTTATCAGACTTACCAAAAGGAGCCTGGGCAATATTTATCGGCCCCGAAGGCGGTTTTTCAAAAAGCGAAAAAAATCTCTTTTTGAGAAATCCAAAAACTTTCTCTATGAGTTTAGGGCCGCGAATTTTGCGGGCCGATACTGCTGCTGTTGCAGCTTTAACGCTTTGGCAATCAAATTTTGGTGATTGGTCCAAAAAATGATATTAAAAGTAAAGTCAGAATTTTCCTGAATTACATAAATAGATCCATTGACCTAAATATAAAAATGACGCAAAGCTCTCTAGGGAATAAATTTGGAGCTCTTGATGTCTATTCCACAATCAGGTGGCGGTCGAATAGAAAACCATAATCAGCTTATCGAATACTTAGCTTCGGGCTGCAAACCAAAATCAGATTGGCGTATTGGAACAGAGCACGAAAAGTTTGGTTACTGCAAGGAGACCCTGTTACCAATTCCGTATAGTGGCGATCGATCAGTTCTTGCTATCTTAAAAGGTCTAGAAAGGGAATTTGGTTGGGCACCAATTACAGAAAACAACAATCTCATAGGGCTCTCTAAAAATGGGGCAAATGTTTCATTAGAACCCGGTGGGGCGTTAGAACTTTCAGGTGCTCAAGTCCAAACAGTATTTCAGACTTGTGACGAAGTTAACGAACATTTGTCACAAGTAAAATCTATTGCCGACAAACTAAATATTGGGTTCATAGGTTTAGGCGCTGCTCCACATTGGAAGCATCATGAAATGTCAATGATGCCTAAAGGGCGATATAAATTAATGAGTGAATACATGGACCAAGTTGGTACTATGGGTAAGTCCATGATGTTTAGAACATGCACTGTCCAAGTAAATTTGGACTATTCCTCTGAAGCAGATATGGTGCAAAAAATGCGTGTTGCATTGGCACTACAGCCTGTCGCAACAGCACTTTTTTCAAACTCACCCTTTTTTGATGGAAAGCTAACGGGGCACAAAAGTTGGAGAAGTAGAATATGGCGAAGCTTAGATGCGCAAAGAACGGGATTGCTGCCATTTGTTTTTAACGAAAGCTTTGGATTCGAATCTTGGGTGGAATATGCCTTAGATGTCCCAATGTATTTTGTTTATCGAGATGGACATTATATCAATGCGCTAGGGCAATCATTCAGGGAGTTTATGAAAGGACAGCTCCCAGCTTTACCAGGTGAATTGCCCACACTTGATGACTGGGCAGATCATTTAACAACAATTTTTCCAGAAGCGCGGTTGAAAAAGTTTATAGAAATGAGAGGTGCAGACGCAGGTCAATGGCATCGCCTATGTGCTTTACCAGCTTTCTGGGTAGGTATATGCTATGATCAAAGCTCTTTGGATGCAGCATGGGATATTGTAAAAAACTGGGACGAAGATGATCGGGAAAATTTAAGAGTAGCCGCCGCAAAAGACGGGCTAAATGGTTCTGTTGGTAACAAAAAATTAATAGATCTAGCTAAAGAGACGGTTCAAATTTCAGAAAACGGCTTGGAAAAGAGGGCCAAGGCTAGTTCTAATGGTCTTCATTCTGATGAAACTCTTTTTTTAGAATCCCTTAAAGAAAATATAGAAAAAAGAAAAAGCTCTGCGGACGAATTGCTCGAAAAATATCATGGCTCTTGGAACAAGGATTTAACTAAAATATTTGAAGAATATAGCTATTAAAAATTAAACAGTAAATTTGCTGCTAACGCACCTAAAAATGCTGAAACTATTGCAACAGACAGATAGGACAATTTAGTCAAGCCGGTTGCTTTTTTCTCCTCTTTTTTGGAATGATTGATTAAAATATTTTCAACAAGATTTGGCAACCTTGGTCCAAACCGGGATATAACTTTCGCTGTATCTGCTATATCTTTAAAAATGGCTTTCGGACCAATACTTTTACGTATGTAACTTTCAACAATCGGTTGAGCCGTTTTCCAAATATTGATGGTTGGATTTAAAGAACGAGCAACACCCTCAACAACAACCATTGTACGCTGCAATAAAATTAGCTCCGTTCGAGTTTCCATTCCAAATCTTTCAGTCACCTCAAAAAGATAAGTAAGCAATTTTCCCATCGAAATATTAGCGGCATCCATTCCAAAAATTGGCTCACCAACTGCACGCAAAGCGTTAGTAAAATCTTCCACGTCTCTATCCATTGGAACGTAACCTGCTTCGAAGTGTACTTCTGCTACTCTTTTGTAATCCCTTTTGATGAAGCCGTATAAAATCTCGGCATAGACACGTCTGGTGTATTCATCAATATAACCCATTATGCCAAAATCATATGCGATTATTTCTCCGTCTGAGGTTACCTTTAGGTTGCCTTGATGCATGTCACCATGAAAATAACCATCCCTGAGCGCATGATTTAGAAAAAGTTGTAAGACACGTTCTCCCAATATAATTTTATCATGACCAGAATTTTCAAGAGACTTAATGTCACCAATAGGAATGCCCTCAACCCAAGACATTGTCATTACCCTTTTGCCAGACAGTTTCCAATTTACTAAAGGAACGTTGAAACCATCGTCAGCCTTTGTGGTATCTTTAAACTTGGATGCAGAGGAGCTTTCTAGTCTTAAATCCAATTCGCTTAAAACTATTCCCTCGAAGTGTTCAATAACTTCAACTGGACGCAAACGCCTGGCAAAAGGTGCAAAAAAATCTACCAACCCTGCAAGTAAATAAAAAGCGTCTACGTCTTTACGAAACGCCTTTTCTATCCCCGGCCTTAGTACTTTAACCGCCAACTCTTCCTGCGTTTCACGAACTCGCACCTTATGAACTTGAGCTATAGAAGCTGCCGCAATTGCCTCACTAAATTCATCAAAAGTTTCATCAGCTAATAAACCTGTTTCGTTAAAGAACGTATTTTTTGCCTCTTCTATTGAAAATGGAGGCAATCTATCTTGAAGAACGCGCAATTGGTTAGACAGCTCTTCACCAACCAGGTCGGGTCGAGTTGATAACACCTGACCAAATTTTATGTAAGCGGGGCCCAATGCAGACAAGGCTCTAGTCACAGCAGGCATAGATTCATCGCCCCGCAGACCAAGCCATTTTATTGGCCAACATAACAAGCGGGCAATTATTCGTAGAGGTCTTGGTGCACTTAGAGCCCTGAGAACTATGGACATAGCTCCTGTTCTCTCTAAAGTTGCCCCAGTTCGGATTAGTCTAAAAATATTATGCGGGCCGCGCATTGCTCAAATCTTCCAACCTGAGTGTAAGCAGGCTATTCCTAATGTTAGGTTGCGGTATTTGGCATTTTCAAAACCCGCACTTTCTATCATACCTAAAAAAGTATCCTGATCTGGAAACTTTCTAATAGACTCGACCAAATATTGATAGCTCGAGCGATCATTAGTAATTATCTCACCCATCTTTGGTATTACATTAAATGAATAACGGTCATAAAACCATTGGCCCATGGGTACTGGAATTTGCGAAAACTCGAGCACCATAATACGCCCACCTGGCTTTAATACCCTATATGCTTCTTTTAAAGCTTCCTGCGGTCGCGTAACATTACGGATACCAAAGCTGATCGTGTAGACGTCAAATTCATTATCTTCAAATGGCAAGCTCATAGCATCGCCAACCACCCAATTAATCTGGTTAGCCATCTGCTGGGCTTCTGCTCGACTTCGACCTTCAATTAACATTGATGAAGTTAGATCTAAAACTGTTGCCTGCCCGAAACCTGATCGGTCTATAAACCTGAATGCTATATCACCTGTTCCGCCCGCTACATCTAAAAGTTTTTGATCAGCCCGCGGCGCAAGCCAATCCATCATCATATCCTTCCAGATACGATGAACACCAAGTGACATCACGTCGTTCATTACATCATATTTAGATGCTACCGAATTAAAAACTCCCTGGACACGTGCAGCTTTTTCTTTTTCATTTATGGTTTCAAAGCCAAAATGAGTTTCTTCATTAAGAGTTTTTGACATGTACATCTTTCTAAATCGAGTATTACGATTATAGTAATACATCGCTGAGTTACAATGCATCCTAGTCTACAAAACAAAAAATGATCATAAAAGAGCGATGACACGCGGAGCAACCAATGCCAGAACTGCCTGAAGTGGAAACAATAATGTTGGGAGTTTCACCCTTTTTAGAGGGTGCAACGATAAAGAAAATTAAACTCAATAGGCCAGATTTACGTTGGCCATTTCCTGAAAATTTCGCAAACCGACTAAAAGAAGCCAAAGTCCTCGGCTTAAAAAGGCGGTCAAAATATATATTAATTGCTTTGAGTACCGGTGAAACGCTATTAATTCATTTGGGAATGTCTGGCAAAATTCTAGTTTCTGGCTCAAAGATTGGTAGTTATTTTCATGAATCTGCTAAAGGCTCTAATCATGATCACGTTATATTTGAGCTATATGATGGAACGATAATCACCTACAACGATCCAAGAAGGTTTGGAGCTATGGATTTAGCTAAAACTGAAGATTTAAATAATCATAAATTTCTTCAAAAATTAGGCCCAGAACCGCTAGGCAATAACTTCAACTCTGATTATCTCAAGATAAAATTATCAAAAAAAGAATCGCCTATCAAAAATGTTCTTTTAGATCAGTCTGTAGTTTCAGGTTTAGGAAATATATACGTCTGTGAGGCGCTTTTTATGAGCGGTATTTCGCCGAGAAAAAAAGCATCTAAGATTTCCAAAGGAAAATGTGAAGAGCTAGTGCAAAACATTCGCACAATTTTGATATCTGCGATTGAAGCAGGGGGCTCATCTTTAAAAGATTTTACCGATATACAAGGTAATTCAGGTTATTTTCAATTTGAATTTTATGTTTACGGCCGTGAGAACAATTGGTGTAAAACAAGAGATTGCGGCCATAAAATCCAAAGAATTTCTCAGTCTGGAAGGTCTTCTTTTTATTGTCCAAGCTGCCAAAGATAACTTGAACCCTAAGAATTTCACTATTAAACTGCCAAAACATCTGAATTTATAATGGGGCACTGAATGGCCTACGAAACAATAATTGCTGAAGTCGAAGATCACATCTGTGTTGTAACTCTGAATAGACCTGATGCATTGAATGCCTTAAACGAGCTCCTTTTAGGCGAACTGGCTGACGCATTAGAAGATGCTCAGAAGAATGAAAAAGTCCGTTGTATAGTTTTGACTGGGTCAGAAAAAGCCTTCGCTGCAGGCGCTGACATTTCAATGATGGCAAATAAGAATTTTGTTGACGCTTTTATGGGGAATATGTTTACCGAGGCGTCTAATAGAATTCTCGCAATTAGAAAACCTATCATAGCTGCAGTGTCCGGTTATGCTTTAGGTGGAGGTTGCGAATTGGCTATGATGTGCGATTTTATCATTTGTTCTGATACCGCAAAGTTTGGGCAGCCCGAGATAAACCTTGGTGTTTCCGCAGGTCTCGGCGGAACACAAAGACTAACAAGATTTATAGGCAAATCTAAATCCATGGATATGAACCTAACTGGTCGTTTTATGGAATCAGATGAAGCTGAACGGTGCGGTTTGGTAAGTAGAGTTGTTCCAGCAAAAAAATTGAGAGATGAGGCCATAACAGCCGCAACTAAGATTGCTGAAAAATCAATGGTTGCTGTTTCTATGGTTAAAGAAATGGTAAACCGGTCTTATGAAACATCTCTTGATGAGGGCTTACTTTTTGAACGCCGTGGCTTTCATTCACTATTTGCCACTGAAGATCAAAAAGAAGGAATGGCAGCGTTTCTGGAAAAACGAGAAGCACAATTTAGAGATAAATAGAACACCATATTCAGTTGGAGCCCGTTTATATGTTGACAGCAATGCGAGTCGGACTTAAAGACCATCTTCTAAAGATGATACAAGCATAAAGGTCGATAAAAATGGCAAATACGGCTCAATCAAAAAAGAGAGCTCGTCAAAACGAGAGGCGTGCTGCAGTAAATAAATCGCGGCGGTCGCGTATTCGAACATTTTTACGAAAAGTTGAAGAAGCAATATCAAGTGGTGATAAGAAAGCAGCTAGTGTTGCGCTTACAACGGTTCAGCCTGAACTGATGAGAGGCGTCACTAAAGGCATATTCCACAAAAACACCGTTGCTCGGAAAATGTCGAGGCTTTCCGCAAGAGTAAAAAAGATAGCTTAATCTGGATTATAATACTGACAATGCCTCTATTTAGGGGCATTTTTTATTTCGAGAGAGATTCTTTTTAACTTTTTTTCGAGTCAAGTAATAAGTTCTGTTGAAACTAGTTGTATCAAGTTGTTACCGTACATTAGCGATTCACTGCGTCTGGGGGGACAACAGTTTTGCGCTTCAATTTAAAGCGTGCAATTTTTGTCTTTCATTTAATGGTTAGAAAAAATTAATCATTAATTTTTATCCCAGTAAATGAATGCCAGGGAAATTTCAGGTCATCGAGTTGAGCTGATGGTTTTAATGAATTTAGGACTTTAAGATGGACGATAGAAAATGGACCGAATTAAAAATTTCCCTCAAAAAATCAATTGGAGAAAACAACTTTAACAATTGGCTATCTCCTGTCGAGTTCAGCCGTGTTGAAGAAGGCGTAGCCATTTTTACGGTGCCTACAAATTTTCTGGGTAATTATGTATATCAAAACTTCGGCGAAATAATTGTTGCTCAAGTTTCATCCAAAAATAGTAAAATTAATCGTATTCGGTTTGAAGTTGACAATGATTCAAATAATTTAGTGAATTCCCAACCGCCTGCACCTACTCAAATTAATTTTCCAAAAGATAATGAATTGGCTGGCGCACATTTAGATAAAAGATTTACATTTGACGCGTTTGTTGTTGGTAAACCAAATGAGTTAGCTCATGCAGCCGCTCGACGAGTTGCCGAGGGCGGCGACGTAAGTTTTAACCCACTTTTTTTATATGGAGGAGTGGGACTGGGGAAAACTCATCTCATGCATGCAATAGCTTGGGAGCTTAGCAACCGTCGGCCCGATATAAATGTACTGTATTTATCTGCTGAGCAATTTATGTACAGGTTTGTTCAAGCTCTAAGAGAACGAAAAATGATGGATTTCAAACAGCTTTTTCGGTCAGTAGACATTTTAATGGTTGATGATGTTCAATTTATTGCGGGTAAAGGTAGCACTCAAGAAGAGTTTTTTCATACTTTCAATGCATTGGTTGACCAAAACAAACAAATAATTATTTCAGGTGATCGTGCCCCCGGCGAAATTAAAGATTTAGAGGATAGAATCAAAAGCAGGCTACAGTCGGGTTTGGTAGTAGATTTGCATCCAACTGACTATGAGTTGCGCTTGGGTATTTTGCAGTCAAAAGTTGAACGTCAAAAGCAACAGTACCCAGAACTTAGTATAGATAATAACGTTTTAGAATTTCTTGCACTTAGAATTTCAACGAATGTTCGAGTTTTAGAAGGCGCCCTAACAAGATTATTTGCCTTTGCTTCGCTTATAGGGCGACACATTACTCTTGAGGTAGCTCAGGATTGTCTTGCGGACGTACTTCGGGCATCTGAAAGAAAAATAACGGTTGAAGAGATCCAACGAAAAGTGTCCGAACATTACAATATTAGGCTATCGGATATGATAGGCCCTAAGCGTCTTCGCACATATGCTCGACCTAGACAAATAGCGATGTTTCTTAGTAAACAACTAACTAGTCGTAGCCTACCAGAAATTGGTCGTAGGTTTGGCGGTAGGGATCATACAACCGTAATGCATGGGGTAAGACGTATAGAAGAGCTAAAAGCACAGGATGGACAAATCGCCGAAGATTTAGAGATGCTTAGAAGAGCCCTGGAAGCATAAGTCCTAGCTAAATGAATACATTTATTTTAATAACAATTTAGATATCGTATTTATATAAATTTTATCTCTAACGAAAACTTGCGTTGACTGGATGTTTTAGTACATTATCCTTCGTTTCAGTAAGAGGAGCAACAAAATGAAGTTGAGCGTAGAACGAGGCTATTTATTGAAAGCAATTTCACAAGCTCAATCAGTTGTTGAGCGAAGGAATACAATCCCTATTTTGTCAAATGTGTTAATTGAAACAGATGGCGATACCGCGAAATTTCGTGCTACCGATCTTGATATTGAGGTTGTTGATAAAGCGCCAGCTCAAGTTGAACAACCGGGCTCAACGACAGTTTCGGCCATAACTTTGCATGAAATTGTGCGAAAGTTACCAGATGGAGCCCTTGTAACTCTCACAGGTGACTCAGATAAAGGACGTTTGACGGTAGAAGCTGGCCGATCAAACTTTTCGCTAGCCACTTTGCCTAAAGAAGATTTTCCCATAATGGCTAGTTCAGAATATTCATCAAATTTTTCTGCCAAAGCTTCTACACTTAGACGATTATTTGATAAATCAAAGTTTGCTGTTTCTACCGAAGAAACAAGATATTACCTCAATGGTGTATACATGCACATAGCAACTTCCGATGGTGGTGAGGTCCTTCGATGTGTAGCAACCGACGGCCACAGACTTGCAAGAATTGACTCAGATTTGCCAGAAGGCGCTTCAGATATGCCCGGTGTGATAGTGCCTAGAAAAACTGTTGGAGAGTTACGAAAGTTACTCGATGACGATGAACTTAATATTGCGGTTTCTGTATCAGAAACAAAAATTAGATTTGCCACTCCAGAAATAATACTAACGTCAAAAGTTATAGATGGAACTTTTCCCGACTACACTCGAGTTATCCCGAGCGAAAATATAAAACGACTTGAAGTCGATGCTAGTGATTTTGCTAAAGCAGTAGACAGAGTTGCGACTGTTTCGTCAGAACGGTCACGCGCTGTTAAATTATCACTGGATGAAGACAGATTGATACTATCAGTAAATGCTCCAGATAGTGGTGCCGCAGAAGAAGAGCTTGCCGTTGCATATGGTGACGAGCCCTTGGAGATAGGCTTTAATGCTAAGTATCTTTTGGAGATAGCAAGCCAAGTTGATCGAGAAAATGCTGTGTTTTTATTCAACTCTTCAGGTGACCCTACCTTAATGCGAGAGGGAAATGACACCAGCGCTGTCTACGTTGTGATGCCAATGCGCGTTTAAATTTAAATTTTCAATTACTAAAAATAAAAGGTTCGAAAAGGTCGTGGAATATATATCAAACCTGACCCTTTCACATTTCCGCTCTCATAAAATCTCCAAACTTTCGCTTGATGGAAGACCGGTTGTGGTTTTTGGAAAAAATGGTACGGGTAAAACTAATATTTTAGAAGCTGTTTCTTTATTTTCACCAGGTCGAGGACTAAGACGCGCTACAGCTAACGATATTACGAGAGATCCTGAAGCCATAGGTTGGAAAATAGAAGGCAGAGTAAAAAATAGAATATCAGAATATGAAGTATCTATTAGCTCTGAGAACGGAGAGTCTCGCCGTCTCTTTCTAGACGGAAAAAAAGCTTCCATTATGAGGTTAGGTCAGATCTTGCGAATTGTCTGGCTTGTACCCTCAATGGATAGACTATGGATAGAAGGTTCAAGCGGACGAAGACAGTTTTTAGATAGATTGACTTTAAGTTATTTTCCAGATCATGCAGAAATTAGTCTTTCATATGAAAAAGCAATGAGAGAAAGAAATCGTCTGCTAAAAGAAAAAGTCTATAATGATAATTGGTATAATGCTCTTGAGATTGAGATGGCAAAAAGTGCAGTTGCTATCCAAAAAGCAAGATTAGAGGCTATAAAATATCTGAGTGAAGCACAAAACCATTTGACGGGGAAATTTCCTAAGGCAGACTTGCTTTTGGTCGATTCAGACAAAACAATAATCACAAATGAAGAAGAAGCGATACAAGCTCTCAGAAATTCACGCTCGAGTGATATGATATTGGGTCGAACAAGCGTTGGTCCTCATAAATCAGATCTTCAAGCTGTTTATGCCGACAAATTAACTTTAGCTAAAGATTGCTCAACGGGAGAGCAAAAAGCAATTTTGATATCAATAATATTAGCCAATGCTAAATCCCTTGCAAAAATTAGTGATGTGTCTCCGATTGTATTACTTGATGAAGTCTCAGCGCATCTAGACAAAGAAAGACAGGCTGCTTTGTACAATGAAATATGCCAGCTTGGGGTTCAAGCCTGGATGACAGGAACAGGGCCCGAATTGTTTTCAGAACTAAAAAATAAAGCTCAGTTTATCGAAGTTTCAACTATTAACGGCGTTTCTGCACTGTCACTCGCTAATTGATTACCTTTATTGTCTTAAGAATTCTCAATATCATATATATTTGGTCAATTATGGGTACTAAATATAGTGAAGTGCGTGACATTTGCTACTATAAATCGTATGATCTTGGAAAATTAAAGGATCGAGTTAATGTCCGAATTCGAACAAGAACAGGAAGAATACAGCGCTGATTCTATCAAAGTTCTTAAAGGTTTAGAAGCAGTAAGAAAACGTCCTGGCATGTACATCGGTGATACCGACGATGGCAGTGGTCTGCACCACATGGTTTATGAGGTTGTAGATAATGGCATAGACGAGGCATTAGCTAAACATGCTGATTTTGTTCATGTGAAAATTCATACTGATAGCAGTATTTCGGTTCGAGATAATGGACGAGGAATACCAGTAGATATTCACGAGGAAGAGGGGGTTTCTGCTGCTGAAGTAATTATGACACAACTCCATGCAGGCGGAAAATTCGATAGCAATTCGTATAAAGTATCCGGCGGACTACATGGCGTTGGGGTATCAGTTGTTAATGCACTATCAGTTTGGCTTGAACTGCGTATTTGGCGAGATGGAAGTGAATATTTTGCTAAATTTGCACATGGTGAAACAACTGAGCACTTAAAGAAAATAAAAGATGTACCGGAAGAGCGAGGTACTGAAGTTAGGTTTTTAGCCTCCACTGAGACTTTTTCTAATCTTGACTATTCTTTTGAAGTTCTTGAAAAACGCCTTCGCGAATTAGCTTTCCTTAATTCTGGTGTAAGAATTATTCTTGAAGATGAAAGACCGACTGAAGTTCTTCGTTCAGAATTGATCTATGAAGGAGGGGTGAAAGAGTTTGTAAAATATCTCGATCGATCAAAAACTTCTTTGATCCCAGAGCCTATATTTATCACGGGCGAGAAGGATGAAATTGGTATCGAGGTAGCAATGTGGTGGAATGATAGTTACCACGAAAATGTCCTGCCATTTACAAATAATATTCCCCAAAGAGATGGGGGAGCTCATACCGCAGGTTTTCGTGGGGCACTAACTAGAACAATCAATAGTTATGCACAATCAAGCGGTATTGCAAAGAAAGAAAAGGTAAACTTTACTGGTGATGACGCTCGTGAAGGTTTAACGTGCGTGCTGTCTGTAAAAGTTCCAGACCCAAAGTTTTCAAGCCAAACTAAGGATAAGTTGGTAAGCTCTGAGGTAAGACCAGCCGTAGAAAGCTTAATGAATGAAAAATTAGGCGAATGGTTTGAAGAAAACCCCAACGAAGCAAAACTTATAGTTGGTAAAATTATTGAAGCAGCTCTTGCTCGAGAAGCTGCAAGAAAAGCCCGAGAGTTAACACGTAGAAAAACAGCTTTAGATGTTAACTATCTTGCTGGAAAGCTAAAAGATTGCGCAGAAAAAGACCCTTCAAAAACTGAAGTTTTTTTAGTTGAAGGGGATTCTGCCGGAGGCTCAGCCCAAACGGGGCGCGATCGCAGAACACAGGCCATTTTACCCCTTAGAGGAAAAATTTTAAATGTGGAGAGGGCTAGATTTGACCGAATGCTAAACAGCCAAGAGATTGGAAACTTGGTTATGGCACTTGGTACCGGGATTGGAAGGGATGAATTTGATATTAATAAATTACGGTATCATAAAATTGTGATCATGACTGACGCAGATGTTGATGGGGCCCATATTAGGACTCTTTTGCTCACATTTTTTTACCGACAAATGCCAGAATTAGTTGAAGGTGGTTTCCTGTATATTGCACAGCCTCCATTATACAAAGTTAGCAGAGGAAAGTCTGAGGTTTATCTGAAGGACCAATCAGCACTTGATAATTATCTTGTCCAACAAGGAATTGAAGGGGCAGTGCTCAAAGTTGGGTCAAATGCTGAAATTGCGGGTCAAGACCTAGCAAGGATAGTAGATGAGGCCCGTCAGCTTGATAGAGTTTTAGAAGCCTTCCCAACGCACTATCCAAGACACATTTTAGAACAGGCAGCCATAGCCGGTGCTTTTGTTCCAGGGGCAGTAGATAACGATTTACAAGGTACTGCTGATAATATTGCGACGAGGTTGAATCTCATTGCTCTAGAATATGAAAGTGGTTGGTCCGGAAGAATTACACAGGACCAGGGTATTAGGTTAGCAAGAGTATTGAGAGGTGTAGAAGAGCTGCGCACTTTAGATGGACCTATGTTAAGATCAGGAGAAGCAAGAAAAGCTGGTACGTTTACTGAAAGTCTAAAAGAAGTCTATGAAAGCCCTGCTACACTTTTTCGAAAGGATCAAAGTCAAATCATTCACGGCCCGCTAGAGTTACTCAGTTCAATTCTAAAAGAGGGAGAAAAAGGACTCACACTACAACGCTACAAAGGCCTTGGTGAAATGAACCCTGATCAGCTTTGGGAAACAACTCTAGACCCTGATGCTCGAACACTATTGCAAGTCAAAATAACAGATGCGGCAGAAGCTGACGATTTGTTCACAAAACTTATGGGCGATGTTGTGGAACCAAGGCGAGAATTTATTCAGAGCAACGCCTTAAGTGTAGCTAACTTAGATTTTTGAGTATTAAATTTCTTTTTTAGCTGCGTTTCTCATGATCTCTAAAAATTTGTCTATATCACTTAATGAACGACTCCAGTCTACAACAAATCGAGATACTACTGGTGTATCATCGCTTACGCCCTCTATCTCAGACCAAGTATAGTATTCTAAGCCTTTCTCAAATGCCTTTCTGTGCATATATGCTGGCATAGTTACAAAAATTAGATTTGCCTTTGGTTCAACTAAAAAATCCACTTTTTCAATATTCCTCAAGCCCTCTATCAATAAAGAGGCTGCTTTATTTGCTTTGCTCGCCAACTCTATCCACAAATCATTTTCCAAATAAGCCAACATTTGGGCAGAAAGATAACGATGCTTTGAAAATAAATGGGCTGCTCTTTTTCTTCTTAATTCAAACTCCCAGGCTTTTTCGGGATCAAAAAATATAACACCTTCTACGCCCATCAGGCCATTTTTTGTTCCACCAAAGCTAACAACATCTATTCCAGACTTCCACGTCATTTCTGCTGCGGTGCAATCAAGTGAAACCAGTGCATTTGCAAAGCGCGCACCATCCATATGAACTGGCAATTTAAATTCCCTAGCAATTCGTGTAATTTCATTGATTTCACTCAATGTATAAACTTGCCCCTTTTCGGTAATTTGAGTAATCGAAACAGGTCCTCTTTGTGGACCATGAACACCTCTAGACTCTTCGGCTTGTATTGATTTTCTTAATTCTGTTGGATTTATTTTATCACTATCCCCAACGAGAGTAAGTTTCGCACCAGAAAAAAACTCAGGCGCATTACATTCGTCCTCGTGTATGTGTGAAACTGGACTACAAAAAATCGTTTGCCATGGTTCACACAAAGTAGAGAGCGCAAGTGAATTTGCCGCTGTTCCAGTTGCAACTAAATAAACTGCAGCATCCGGGGCCTCAAATATAGTTTGCATCAAATGACGAACTTTTTTCATTTGGCTATCTTCACCATAGCTAGGCTGATAACCGTTATTTGCTTCGGCTAGAGCATCCATTACCTGTTGAGGAACAGGGCTATAATTATCAGACGAGAATATCATTTAAACCTCTTCTTCCCATAAATAATCTTCCCATTCATCTTCGCTTACTTCAAATTCTGCAATAGTTTTATTCTGTACTGAAACATTTGCTTCATGAACAGAGTTTGATGTACCTGAAACGAGTGGATGCCAAGCATACAGATCCTTTCCTTTCCAAATGAGGTAATAGGCACAGGTTTTCGGCAACCAGTATGCATGTTCACCGATATTTTTTGGTGTTAGGACTATACACTCTGGCACAAATTGATGGCGAATTGCGTACTGACTACATTTACAACTTTCATTATCAAGCAACCTGCACGCTATTTTTGTATAATGGACTTCACAAGTTTCGTCATTTTCTAGCTTATTGAGGCAACACTTGCCACATCCGTCACAAAGTGCTTCCCATTCCAATCGCGACATATCAGACATTGATTTTTTTTTCCAGAATCCTTCGTGAATCCCTTGTTTTTGTGAACCATTTTTCATTTCAAGCTTTTCAATATTTCTCTCGATTTTAGACTATCCTTATCCATTTGAACTATAAGGCTTTCTAACGAGTCGAATTTTATTTCAGGGCGCATAAACTCCACTAGTGCAACTGAAAGAGTAGCGCCATATAAATCACCGGAAAAGTCAAAGATGAATGTTTCTAAATTTGGTGCATTTTCACCAAACATTGGTCTAACGCCAAGGCTTGCAACCCCGTTATAAGAACCGACATGCTCTCCATTTAAAACATCCACTAAGACTGCATATACACCTAAATGTGGTAAATGAAGATCATCCAAAGACATATTCGCGGTAGGATATCCCAGTTCCCGCCCTCGTTGCTCACCGCCTATCACTACACCCTCTATCCTATGCCAATGCCCCAATTGCTTTGCAGCATCGTTGGGCCGCCCTTCGGCTAAAGCGTTTCTTATTGAGGTGCTGGACACTTGACCTATTTCTGTTTCCATTAGTTCAGCTATGGTTACCTCAAACCCCATAGAGCTACCCAATGAAATTAAATCTTTAACTGTTCCTGATCGACCTTTGCCAAAACAAAAATCTTCACCAACAACAAGATGACGCAAACCTAATCCTTTGCTTATAACTTGGTCAGCAAAGTCAAATGGATTTAATGACGACAGCGTTTTATTAAAATTCAATTCATATAGCTTTTCGACGTTCAATTTATTCAAACGCGTTGCTTTTGCGTCAGGACTCATCAAGCGAAAGTTTGAAGCATCAGGAGAGAAGTACGATCTTGGATGGGGTTCAAAAGTCAATACTCCTAACGGAGACTTATTTTTACTACCCCATAACCTCGCTATGTCTATAACATGCTGATGCCCTAAATGAACACCATCGAAGTTTCCCACAGCGACGCTAGCTCCTTTATCACCAGAGTTCACAAATTGATAATCACGAATAATTTTCATGATTTTCACGTATCTCTCAAATCATGGTAAAACAAGTTTGAATTTATTTAATCAGCCGAATTCAGTCAAACTTTCTGCTAGGAGCCAAAACCATCGCCTCTCCAACTAGAACGTTTTTCCCGTTTACCTCACAACGACAGTCCAATTTGACTCGGCGCTTATCAATTAACATGTCAACGACTTTAACTTCGGCGTGAACCAAATCTCCCGGTCTTACTGGAGCTAAAAACTTTAAGTTCTGGCTCATGTATATAGTACCATGGCCGGGAAGCTGCTCTCCAATAACTGCAGAAATTAATCCTGCCGTTAACATACCGTGCGCAATTCTGCCTTCGAAAATTGTATCCCTGGCATACTCATCATCTAAATGAACTGGGTTGTGGTCAGTTGAAATTTCCGCAAATAGTTCGATATCTTTATCGGTTATAATTTTTCGAATATACCGAGTCATACCCATTTCGATATCTTCTATGCATATTGTTCCTCGCGGACTATTGTCGAGCATGAGTTTACCACCAATAAGTAATTTTCATTAATTTAATCGATAATAAATGAAATATAATTACTTTGCAACTGTAGTATTTTTAGATTTTGCTAAAAACTACCTTAAGAATCCAATAGAATAGGCTGGGTTAAGTTTTTGCTCAAGTAGATAGTTATTTAATAGTCTTTGATTGGGCTGATCCTTAGTACCTGTCTCTAGTGCAGCTAAACCTCCCGTAATAAATAAACTATCAATACCTTCATTTTCAGCACCTAGAATATCTGTCGTTATTCCATCGCCAATGGCTAAGATGCGGTCATTGTTTATTTGAGCCCCGCTGGAAGAAAGTCGCCGTCTAGCTAGGTCATAAATAGGCTGAAATGGTTTTCCGAAATATAAACTCTCTCCCCCCAAATCAGTATACATTTTAGCTAAGGCACCGGCACACCATTCTCTGACACTACCTCGATCAACAATGATATCTGGATTTGCACAAAGAAGCTTTAAACCTTTCTTTTTAGCAAACTGAAAGTCTGACAAATAAACATCCAGATCTTCCAAACTGTTGAAAGGTCCCGTACAAACAATTCCCTCAGCTTCATCGATTGGAACGCGCTCGATAGTAACCGGGTTTTTTACGACGCGAAGCGGCTCAAAAAAGTTTTCTTCAAATGGTGTTCCAATAAAGTAAACTTTATTTCCAACAAGACCTTGAAACATTGCCATTCGAGCACTGTCACCAGATGTAGCTATTAGATCCCAAGCTTCAGTATCCACACCAAATTTTATTAACTGTTTCTCAACACCCAACCATGGTCGGGGTGAGTTAGTCACCAAAACAACTTTGCCACCATTAGCTCTATATCTTTTCAAAGATTCATTAGCGCTTGGATATGCTTCAATGCCGTTATGCACACACCCCCATAAATCGACAAATAAAGCATCATAATTATGAGAAATATCGTCTAATGTTTTTATCAATGCTGTCACTGAGATTTTCCTAAAAAATTTAGAGCTTTAAATTTGGTATTATCTGTTTTTTACGGCTCACCACACCGGGCAATACCACAGAATCATCAAGCACATTCACACCAAAAGATTTCTCAGCCACTTTTTTAATATTTTCATTAGGCACAAATAGGGTGGACTCTTCTCTAAGTATATCAACAACAAAGAATAATACATGGTCAACAGAGTCTTCTTCACATACGGTTTTCATTGCCTCAATTAAACTTTTCTTTCTTCTAAATATCATATCTGGCTCTGTTGTTTCCAGGACCGAAACGCGAAACGTTAATTCAGCTATTGGGTATTTTTTCGAATCCATTCTGAGCAGCTCCACATCTGAAAAATCTGAAACGTCTGATTTTGCCCGAAACAATTCTGAAGCATACTTTGATATATCTATTTTTAATTCTTTAGATAGCCGCTCTGCAACTTCGCGATCTCTAATGGTGGTAGTTGGACTTCGGAATTCTAAAGTGTCGGATATTATACAGGATAAAGCCAAGCCCTTTATGGGATCTGGCATGCCCACTACATCACTGCCCATCAAATCGAACATTATAGTCGCTGTACAGGCTAAGGGTCTAATTGTTATATCAATAGGTCCCGATGTTTCTAATCCACCAACTAATTTATGGTGATCAATTATACCCTGAATATCTGCATCATTAATGTTTTCTGGAAGCTCGGCCGGGTTGTTAGTATCAACAATAATTACTCTGTCACCTTTATTAATACTGTTTATTATCGCTGGTTTCTTAAAACCCCAACGACCTAAAACAAACAAAGCTTCTGTATTTGGCTCACCCAACAATTTAGGGGTGGCAGACATCCCTTTTATTTTATTTAAATACCATGACCATATTATTGGCGACCCAGTTGAATCAGTATCAGGAGACTGATGTCCAAAAACCTGCAAGTCCATTGTTATACCTTTTTACAAACTAATCGACCGTCTTATAAGCATCTTTAAAATGCTTGTCACGCACAAGAGAAACTAATCGTTCTTCCTGAAAAAGACCGGTGAAGACCGAGACGATTCTTTTGGATTATAACTATAGCCAGCAAGATCAAATTTAATCAAATCATCTACCTTATCAATCCTATTTTCCACCACGTACCTAGCCATAGCGCCCCTCGCTTTTTTTGCGTAAAAGCTTATTTGTTTAGGGCCCTTTGAGGTTAACTCAAAAAACTGAGGCGTTATAACCTCTAATTCCAATGACTTGCTATCTACTGCTTTAAAGTATTCTTGGCTTGCACAATTTATAAGAATTAACGAGTTAGTACTTTTTGCTTGAAAATTTAATTCAATAGCCAATCGGTTTCCCCAATAGGCATATAAATCAGCAGTATTTTCTACTTTCAATCGGCTGCCCATTTCGAGGCGATAAGGCTCAATTTCATCCAAAGGCCTTAAAAGTCCATAAAGACCTGATAAAATCCGCATATGATCCTGAGCCCATCTTAAAGCGTCTTCATCTAATGATTTAACATCAAAACCGGTATAGGTATCGCCTGCAAAAGCAAACGCTGCAGCCTTTCGTTCTTGACTTCCAAATTTATTAAATCGCTCCTTGTTCAATCGTGCCAAAGAAGGGCTAATCTTCATTAGAGCCTGTAAGCTTTCCTCCGATAACTGACCTGCAGCTTTAACTAGCCTATTGATATCGTCAGAAAACATTGGTTCTGATGTTTTTACTTTTTTGGCATTAGAACTCATATCTAATTTCTTAGCCGGAGAAACAACAACAAGCATTCAATTAATTCCTTTTATCTTCCGTGTATTTTTAGATAATGCAATTTTATCCTCAAACAAGATTATTGCCAAACCAACAAAATAATTTACCAGTTTTTGCATTTTGAACTGGGTGTAATTCAGATTAACTTTTTTACTGAAACCTATCTAAGCCCAAATAATTCAGGAAGAATATAGTCACGTAAAGAAATTAAAATAATAAATGCTACTAAAGGCGACAAATCTAAAGGCTGGGTATTCGGCAAGATTCTTCGAATTGGACCATATATTGGTTCTAAAAGTCTATTCAATCCTGTCCAGATTTGGGCAACAATAGGCTGATAAAGATTTAAAACTTGGAAACTAATCAGCCAGCTCATAATTATATGGGCAATCATAATAAAAAATGCGACATCTAATATTAAAAAGACAGGACCATATATAGCTGACATTAAAATTTTTCCTTAAATATCCTGATTAAATAGGTCTTGCTTACAGATTTAACAAGAGTATTTAAATCAACTTTTTGAACCATCATTATCATTTTTAGAATTCTCGAATTCAGTTAGATCTTCTTCTACATCTAGATCTAACTGATCAGCTTTACCGTCATTACTGTTTAATACATCTAATACAAAGGGAGCTCGCTCGTTCCCTAAGGCAACCTCAGCCTTTGTTTCCGGAACATCCATCCATGTTAAGGTATCTAATGCATTACAATTAAAACATGTTGGCCGCCAAACAGAGTGTGCTGTAGAACAATTTTCACAGACCCATTGAGGGCCACGCGGGGCTGAAAGTGCTTTTGTTAGCCATTTTCGAATTACACTATCATCTGCACCTTCACCTTTCTCAATAGCTGCTATAAGCGTTAGCGTACGAACGTTAGGCATAATCTCATAAGAGTCACCAAGTGATCTTCGTGCATTAGGAAAGTCTTCAGCCTGCAGATACATTTCAGCCATCATTGTTTTCGTTTCAACATGCTTAGGATTCATCTTGGCGAGCAACTTGAAACCCTTTTCTCTATCTTCTGGACTTTCACCTTCATAAATTTCCGAATAGATAGCTGCTAAATCAGGATGTGGTTGAGACTCCCAAGCTTTTTTAATTACTTTTATCGCATTTTTTTTCTTATCATCTGCCAAATACTCTTTAGCAACTAGAACAGCAGCAGGAACTAAATCAGGCGACAAACGATTTGCCTCTATAGCCATTACTTGAGCATCGATTCTTTTGTCAGTTTCAATTATTTCAGCAGCCTCTGACAAAGCTAAAACAGCATCCCTTCTTTTGTGGATATCCCTAGGAAGATTACCGTATTTCAATTTTGCAGAAAGCGTTTTCCGAGCTCCTCGCCAATCTGAATCAAGGGTCTGAAGACTTATAAGGACATCTTGTGTTTCTTCATGTTTGGGCTTTAGCGAAAAAGCTTTTTTAGCTAATTTTAAGGCAGTATCGGTGTCTCCTTCAGACAGACGCTTTTTCATGATGCCTCTTACCCCAACAAACCTGGTAGTAGGATCTAAAATAAGCTCTTTATATATTTCCTCTGCATGTTTAGCCTCACCTGCTATTTCAGCCGCCTGAGCAGCTAATAGATTGGTAAGTGATGGTTTTTTTAAGTATTTCTCCGCCCTTTTTGCTTTGGACAATGCAATAGAGCCTTCGCCAGATGCTAGGGCCATCATCCCTTCTGATAAAGCCCTAAAGCCCTTCCTTTCTCTATTACGATCAAAGTATCGAGAAACTGCTGTTTCATCACCATTTATGAATCTCAAGATAGCGAGGAAAAGCGAAATTAATCTTAGAAAAATCCAAGCAGCTAGTATTATCAGAACCAAAATTATCAATAATTGCATTGGACTAATTGAATACTCAAAACCTGAGATTTCTATAATTGTACTTCCTATAATTTTATTCTCATCGCTCGCTAAATAGCTAACGCCCCAAGCAAAAACCATAACGATCATTAAGAATAAAGATAATCTAAAAAGCGATATCAACATGCGTCGATCTTTCTATTTCTCAATGCTTTGAACAAGTTGCTCAACAGCCAGAAGAGATTCAATTCTGCTTTCCACAGACATGCGCCAAGGCTCCATTGCCTTCAAGGCAATGTCATCAAGTTGGGTCAGCTCAAAAAGAGCGTTTTCAAGATCATTTGATTTTAAAAATGCTTCTGACCTGGATAAAATTGCATCCGTATCGGCACCTGGACGTGGAATAGTAGAGCGAGCTTGAAATTGTGACTTTAAAAAAGTTAAGATTTTAAAATCTGCTGTTTCATTTAAGTTTCTATCTGCTGACAAAGCTAAACGGGCGAACTTCGGAAAAGACGCCTTAAGATTTTTCATGGTAGGAATACCAATCTCTGCCAAATTTTTTAATATATCTGGGGCCTTCAGATCCAAAAGAGCCTCAATGTTTTTTAAATTTTCGTTAAAAGGATTTCCATAGACCGTCGAATTTTGAATTACCTGTAGATCCTCTTGTATTGAGCGGTCAGCATTTATTCGATTTTCAGAATTGTCTTGCGACATATCTAAAATTTCTGCACTAGACGCATCTTCATCATATTTTTTTTGTAATGGCTCTGGCAATGTTGATAGAGTTCCTGATCCTAAGCTATCGATATTGGCAAATTTAGTTTCTAATTGTATTTTGAGTTTTTCAAGTTCCAAAGATTTAAGATCAAATTCCTCTTTATTTTTTATAATTTGATTTTCGAGCTGCGATAAATTGGCCGCCAATTCCCTTTCAGCGATGAAGTCTTCTGATTTTTTATTGGCTTCAACCAAATCCATTTCCAGTTTTTGTATAGAAGCGGACAGCTCTTTCATTCTGACCTGCATATTCTGCTCAAACACAATTTGTGACTTATTTTTGAAAAAATTAGGATAATAATTATTTATAAAAAAAGCTGTCCCAAGGCCAAAACTTGCCGTTGCCAGTCCAGATAAAACAATCACAAAAAAAGAATTGGATTTATTCTTTGAACTTTTTATTGAAGTAGCGGCGACCGGTTCATTTATATTTAAGCTTTCTTGCTTAATTTCTTTTTTCTCGCCGCTTGAAGACAAATCATTTTCTTTAAAACTGGCGCTATCACGTTCTTTATTTTGCGACTTAGGCTTTGACATTTCTTTTCTCAAATCTCCAGCCAATTGCTAACTAGTACTAATATCAAACTTGATCAATCGTCTCAAAATAGCAAGAGTAGCTTCTTGCATACTGTTTAAATCAGGTTTTTTTGAAATCACGAGCTCCCCCAATTCAGTTCCAGTAAGGGTTTTTGCAACAGCTTCGCTGATTACAACAACATTAAATCCAGTCAGATCTACATTACTTTCTATTAATTTAGCAGATCTTGAAGAAAAAATTGGTAAAATTACTGGCCGCCCACTCTGAATTTTCTGCAAGATTTTCTTTTTTATTTTCAGTGGCTTTTGATTATACCCAACTATATCCATGCAACTAACAGCACTTCTTTTCAATGAATCACATAGATTTCCTACAGTATGCTTGCCTCTAATATGAACCATATTTTCAGAAGGTTTGTTTGATTTAATTAATTTCAATAAATTTTCTTGATTGCTCGCAAACCCTAAGACTTCATATCCTAAGCTAGTCGCTACTCTTTTCGTATTTTCTCCAACTACAAAACATTTTTTATTTATTAAATTATATTTTTCTGCAGATCGAAGCCCATTTATTGAAGTAAAAATCAAAACTGAGTTTTTCTTGACTTCGCTTAAAGCTGGTAAGAATTCTATTTTTTGAATTGGGTTATCTAAGATTTCGCATTTTTGAAGCAAATGTTTTATTTTCAGACAAAACTGTTCATTCCCATCTTGTGGTCGCGTTAGAAGCAATATTACATTTTTTTGGTCAGGATTGTTTGTCATATGGTGAAATGCTACTCCGATGCTGCCTACGATACAATGGAACATAGTATGGATTTTAACAAAGCGCTGATTTTAGGAATAGAAAGTAGCTGTGACGATACCGCTGCCTCCATTCTCGAAATAAACTCCAAAGGTTCAAAAATAAAGTCGTCTATCGTACATAATCAATTTAATCTGCATAAAGAATATGGGGGCGTTGTGCCAGAGATAGCAGCTCGAGCTCACGCCGAATTAATTGATGTTGTTGTTGAGAAGTCCCTAAAAGAAGCAAATGTTGTTATGGGAGACATAAGTGCTATCGGAGTAACAGCTGGCCCTGGGCTTATCGGTGGTGTACTTTCAGGATTAATGTTTGCAAAAGGGCTCTCAGTCTCAACAAATAAGCCTTTAATTGGCGTAAATCATCTTGCAGGACATGCGCTTACCCCTAGGTTGACTAATAAAGTTAGTTTTCCTTATCTTGTATTATTGGTGTCCGGAGGACATTGCCAGTTTCTCATAGTTCATAATTACAATAGATATGAGAGATTGGGCGGAACAATAGATGACGCACCTGGCGAAGCTTTTGATAAAGCGGCGCGCCTTTTAGGGTTACAACAGCCAGGAGGGCCTGCAGTTGAAGAAGCTGCAAAAACAGGTGACGCAGAGCGCTTCAATTTTCCACGCCCATTGCTAAATCAAGAAGGCTGTGACTTTTCGTTTTCAGGCCTCAAGACAGCTTTAATGCGAAAAAGAAATGAGCTTATCGAAAATCAGGACGGGTTATTTGAAAAAGATGTATGTGATTTAAGTGCCAGCTTCCAACAAGCAATGCATGACGTAATTGTTGAAAAATCAATTCGCGCTATCGATCTATATGCTAAAATTACTAACACAAACCCCACGTTTTCGATTGCAGGAGGAGTGGCTGCAAATAAAAAAATTCGGCACTCCCTTAAAAATATATGTAAATCAAAAAAATTAGAGTTTTTGGCACCACCTTTAGAATTATGTACTGATAATGCAGCCATTATAGCTTATGCAGCAGCAGAAAGGTTTTTACACGGCGATTATGATGACACGACACTATCAGCTCGGCCAAGGTGGCCATTAGACAATCAAAAGCCTGCCATTTTAGGTAGTGGCAAAAGGGGATCAAAGGCATGAAAATATCTGTTGCTGGCGCTGGTGCATTTGGCTCTTCAATAGCATCAGTATATGCAAAAGGTGGGCACTCAGTTAAGCTTTATTCACCAACTAACTTTAAAGAACTAAACGCCACAAGAACCCCAAAAAAGCTTGGTCATATAAAGTTACCCAAAGAAGTTGATATCATCAGCTCATTAAAAAAAACTGAAGAAAGCGAGTGTGTATTTCTGGCAGTACCAACACAAAATTTGGCAATTTTTTGTGAAAATAATAATTCCTTTTTAAAAGACAGGCCACTAATAGCCTGTTGTAAAGGTATAGATCAGGCGACTGGACTAAGGCCGTCAGAAATTTTAAATAAATACTCTTCAAGGGTTGCCGTAATATCTGGCCCAAGCTTTGCAATTGATATTTCTAAGGGTATGCCAACCGCCTTAGTTTTAGCCTCAACCAAATCTGACTTCTTGAAGCAATTGCAATACGATATTTCAATGCAAAACTTTAGACTTTACCGAACATCAGATGTTGTAGGTGTAGAGCTTGGCGGCGCACTTAAAAATATAATTGCAATAGCGTGTGGTGTAGCAATTGGCGCCAAGCAAGGCGATAGCGCTAGAGCAGCACTGATGACGCGTGGCTTCTCAGAAATGGTTGCTTTCGCTAAAGCACATGGAGCTAAAGAAAAAACACTGTCTGGTCTGTCAGGTTTGGGGGATCTAAGCCTAACTTGTAATTCAGAAAAGTCTCGTAATTTTGTTTTTGGTATGTCCCTAGGTTGTGGAAAAACTTTCCACAAAAATACAACTGTAGAAGGTGTCGCTACAGCATTTGCAGTAAGCCAAAAAGCAGAAATTATGGGCTTAGAAATGCCAATAACTTCTGCTGTTAGTGCTTTATTAGCAGGTTCTGTTTCTACAGAGGCAATAATTCACTCTCTTTTAAGCAGGCCTCCTAAAGAAGAATGAAATCTGCGTAGCTTGCTGTATTTATGATCCTGACAGAGCGAGCACTGAAAGCCTAATAACGATAATGCTCTGGCTTAAAAGGTCCCTCAGTTGTTACACCAATATATTCTGCCTGATCTTTAGCTAATTTTGTAAGCTTCACGCCAATACGCTCCAAATGTAACCTAGCAACCTTTTCATCTAAATGCTTAGGTAGAATATAAACATCGTTTTTATAATCTCCACCTTTTTTCCATAGCTCAATCTGTGCAAGAACCTGGTTTGTAAACGAAGCTGACATCACAAATGATGGATGACCTGTTGCATTTCCAAGATTTAGTAAGCGACCCTCTGAAAGTAAAATTAATCGATTTCCAGATGGCATTTCGATCATATCTACTTGTTCTTTAATATTTGTCCATTTGTGGTTCTTAAGATGGGCTACCTGGATTTCATTATCGAAATGACCAATATTCCCAACAATTGCCATATCTTTCATTTCACGCATATGCTCTATGCGAATGACGTCTTTATTGCCTGTTGTTGTGATAAAAATGTCCGCGCTTTCTAAGGTATCCTCTAAAGTTACCACTTCAAAACCATCCATAGCAGCTTGCAAGGCGCAAATTGGGTCGACCTCTGTCACCTTAACACGTGCACCGGCACCACGAAGAGATGCCGCAGACCCTTTACCAACATCACCATACCCACACACAACAGCTGTTTTACCTGCCATCATTGTGTCAGTTGCGCGACGAATGCCGTCTACAAGAGACTCTTTACAACCATATTTATTATCAAACTTTGACTTAGTTACAGAGTCGTTAACATTAATCGCTGGAAATGGAAGCTGGCCCTTTTTGACCAATTCGTAAAGACGGTGAACACCCGTTGTTGTTTCCTCTGAAACACCCTTAATTGCATCACGTGTTTTGGTAAACCAACCTGGCGATTGTTCCATCCGCTTCTTAATCTGCACCTTAATAACCTCTTCTTCCTCTGATTGAGGAACGGGAATAATATCTTCTCCAGCTTCTGCACGTGCTCCAAGAAGCACGTACAAGGTTGCATCGCCACCATCATCTAAAATCATATTTGGCCCATCGGGAAACATAAAAGATTTATCTAAGTAATCCCAGTGCTCCTCTAGTGTCTGACCTTTAATCGCAAAGACGGGAATATTAGCAGCGGCAATTGCTGCGGCAGCATGATCTTGGGTGGAAAAAATGTTACAGGATGCCCAACGCACCTCAGCACCCAACGCCACAAGTGTTTCAATTAAAACAGCTGTTTGAATAGTCATATGCAGAGAGCCCACTATGCGTGCACCTTTTAAAGGTTTGCTTTCGCCATATTCTGAACGCAGTGCCATCAGTCCAGGCATTTCGGTTTCAGCTATGCTTAATTCCTTGCGTCCAAAATCAGATAAAGAAATGTCTTTTACGATATATTGTTGGCTCATTGTTTTTCCTCATGAAATTTTGTGGTTCACTAACAGTAATTAAAAAATGGTTCAATCGCATAAAACTCGATATGACTTTCATCGATTAAACTAATAAGATAGTTTGGAAAATCAACTTTTAAACAAAATAGAAAGCTTACCTACTAATGAAACAAAATCGCGCTTGGCAACGAATGCTTTCAGGGCGCCGGCTTGACCTTTTAGATCCTACTCCTCTCGATATAGAAGTTGAGGATATAGCACATGGTTTATCTTTCGTCGCTAGGTGGAACGGACAAACTAACGGAGAATTTCCATATAGCGTTGCAGAACATTCTCTCTTAGTAGAACAAATTTTTTCAAAGTCTTTTAAAAACCCAGAAAAAAAATGGTGTTTGGCAGCGCTGCTTCATGATGCACCTGAATACGTAATTGGTGACATGATTTCACCGGTAAAATCTGCTATTGGAGTTGATTATAAGTCTTTAGAAAATCGTTTAAGTTCTGCAATTAATCTTAGGTTTGGCCTCCCTACAACAATACCTAACAATATTAAAAAGCAAATTAAAAAAGCAGATAAAATAAGCGCATGGATCGAAGCAATTCAAATTGCTGGATTTACAAAGGACGAAGCAGATAAGTTGTTTGGATTTGTGGGTGAGAAAAATATAGACCAGTTTTCTATAAAACTAAGACCCCCGCTGGATGTACGAGAAAACTATATTTCAAGATTTAACGAATTAATTATTTAGGGCTTCTTTTTGCAAGAATTCGCTGAAGTGTTCGGCGATGCATATTGAGCCGGCGGGCGGTCTCACTTACATTCCTATCACATAACTCATAAACTCTCTGAATATGCTCCCACCTTACCCTATCAGCACTCATCGGATTTTCTGGTGGCGGGGGCAAATCATCACCACAAGCAAGAAGCGCGTTCATTATATCTGATGCATCCGCAGGTTTCGATAAGTAGTCCGTTGCTCCGATTTTTACTGCCGCTACTGCTGTTGCTATGGCGCCATAACCTGTCAAAACAACGACACGACAATCTGGCCGCTTATCGTTCAGAACTTCGACAACATCTAAACCGTTACCGTCTGTAAGTCGTAAATCAACAACAGCATAAGCTGGTGGTCGCGCTGTAGCTATTGCTCTTCCTGCTGCAACTGAACCGGCAGCCTCAACTTGAAACCCTCTTTTCTCCATAGCTTTTGTCAACCGACGCAAGAACGGCTCATCGTCGTCAACCAATAACAACGTTTTATCTGCGCCAATTTCTTCTATTTTTCTTTCAATCAAGTCGATTAACTCCTTACAGATAACTGTTACTTAGAGCGACAACACTTAAGGGTCAAATTCTGTATTTAACTATTCTTAACAAAGCAGGCGGTAATATCCGCAATTTCATCAGCTGATTTATCTCGTCTAAAAAACTCAACAAAACCATATTTAGGCAAAACTAAGTAAGTTAGCGTTGAATGATCAACTAGGTACAAATCATCGCTAGATCTTTGGGCTTTATAATATGTTTTATAAACTTTTGAAACGTGCTCAATTTGATCTTTGCTTCCTGTTAGACCGATCATTTTAGGATGATGGTACTTTACAAAGTCACCAATTACTTCTGGTGTATCACGTTCAGGGTCAATGCTTACAAAAACAGGCGTAACAGAAATTTTGCTCGTATGAAGTAAGTCAACTGCCTCACTATTTCGATATACATCCAAGGGACAGATGTCTGGGCAAAAAGTATAGCCAAAATATAAGATAGTTGGTTCTTTGAATATATCCTTGTCCGTGACGGTCAGCCCATCTTGATTTACTAATTCAAATTCACCGCCAATAGTTGCGCTACCAAAAGCGTTGCTGGTTCTGCACTCTGCAAATTGATCAGCTCCCTTCGTTAGATTAACTTGACCTGATGTGAGAAACCAAAAAATTAATAAGCTCAACAAAAATAAACTTACGGCGACAAAGCTAATTATCATACCCAATGATCGCGACATTTAAGTTCCCTTTAAAAAGTTAAGCGCTAAAATACTAATATTAGGTATACGTTAATATATTCAAATGAAATAAGATAAGGCGATTATGTTAGAGTCAAATCAAGACCTTTTCCCAGAGAGCAACCGCGGAGAATGGATAAGGCTTCGCACCATGATTTTTATCAGGTGGGTTGCAATTAGCGGCCAATTAACAGCAATAATCATAGCTTATAAATATTTCGAACTGGCTTTAGACCTTGGTCTTTGTTTTTTCGCAGTGGGCCTATCTGCGTTAGCAAATATTATATCAAGCTTTTTTTACCCAGAAAGCAAAAGATTAAGGGAATTAGAAAATGTTTTCATGATCTTATTCGATTTGTTCCAGTTAGCCTTTCTTCTTTTTTTAACTGGTGGATTAAATAACCCTTTTTCGTTTCTTCTTATAGCACCTGTTGTTGTTTCAGCCGCAGCCCTAAAAAAAAGATCTACCGTTATTATAGGATCAGCGGCCGTTTTGATTGTAACTCTGCTTTCATATTATTATCTACCGTTAGAAAATATATCTGGAGACACTCTAACCATTCCCGATATTTTCTTATTTGGAAACTGGATTGCAATAAGTACTGGAATTGTATTTTTAGCATTCTATTCAACACGGGTCACCTCAGAACTAAACACGATGAGCGATGCTCTATTTGCAACACAAACAGCCCTATCAAGAGAACAAAAGTTAACTGATTTAGGTGGGGTCGTGGCAGCAGCAGCCCATGAGCTAGGAACTCCCTTAGCCACAATTAAACTCACAAGTTCAGAGCTAATAGAAGAACTTAAAAATTTTCCAGAACTTCTTGATGATGCCTTATTAATTCGGGATCAAGCTGATCGCTGCGGAAATATCCTTGATAGTATGGGCAGCGCTGGAAAAGACGACTTACAAATGCACCAAGCTTTACTAGCCGAAATAATTAGAGAAGCCGCAGAACCTCATTCACAGCGAGGAATTGCGATAGAGACAAAAATCTCAGATGGCCACAAGGGTGGAATAGATGAACCAAATATAGTTCGAAGGCCAGAAATCATTCATGGGCTGAGAAATATGATTCAAAACGCTGTCGACTTTGCGACAGCAAAAGTTTGGGTAGAAAGCTCCTGGACCAAAGATTCAATTGTAATAACTATTTCAGATGATGGTTATGGCTATCCCCAAAACCTACTGGGACGACTGGGTGATCCATTTCTAGGGACAAAAGTAGGAAAGGAAAACAGGCACGGCTACGCAGGCATGGGACTTGGTTTATTTATTGCTAAAACACTGCTCGAGAGAACCGGTGCAAAAATTAGCTTTGCTAACGGGCATAGAAATCAGACATCCAATCACTCACAAAGTGAACCCTCTGGTGCAATCGTTGAAATCTACTGGCCAAGAAAAAAAGTTGAATCATCTTCAAACCTTTTTGGTGAAAATCAAAAATTTTCTATATAAGTTCTTTATACCTTTTTTATCATTCGTTTTATTTGCCGTTACCATCAAAACGATCATCATATGTTGTAGTAAATTTTTATGCAAAAAACACTTATATCAAATGATCCTCGCGAAACTACGGCGCTTGCTACAAGACTCAAAGAAAGTTTGCAAAATGGTGATGTAATATTGTTAACGGGGGAAATTGGTGCCGGTAAAAGCCATTTTGCAAGATCCTTAATACAAGCAGCAATGGACAACATAGAAGAGGTTCCATCTCCAACATTTACCTTAGTACAAACCTATGACACAACAATTGGATCTATTTGGCATGCTGACCTCTACCGATTGAATGATCAGAGTGATATATTTGAGTTAGGTTTGATTGATGCTTTTGGTAACGAAATTGTTCTTATAGAATGGCCAGATCGACTTGGGCATCTTGAGCCGCAAGATGCGCTTACAGTTGAAATAACTATTCTTGAAAAGAATAAACGAAAAATAACCTTTTCCACCACTTCTAGCGAGTGGAGGGGGCGCCTTGAGAAAACGTTTAAAAGGTAAAATAGGTATTAATTTGTTTTTTAGAAATCCGTTGAGCAAAAGAAATAGAGATGATTTTTCCTAACATTTCCGGAATATTCGGAATAAGCCCTGGAGTAAATTTTCCACGAGAGCTTGCTAACGGTATATTAAGCCGCTTTGCATCATCAGAACCTGAGGTTCTAGCAAATTTACAAGTAATAGTTAACTCGACAAGAATGCGTCATAGGTTAACGGAAGAATTAATTGAATTAGGGGCCATGCTTCACCCACGTATTTTAACTTTGGCTGAAGTATCGCAGCTTATTCCCAATAGTTACAAACCAAATCCCAGTTTTTCTTTAGTTCATAAATTTGAACTTATGGCATTGGTTCAAAAGCTAGTTGAAGCACAGCCAGATATTGCCGCTCAATCATCTATCTACGCACTTACAAAAAGTCTTTCTGACTTAATTGATGAAATGCAAGGGGAATCTGTGCCCGTTGAGAAAATTTTGAACCTGGATATTTCAGATCTCTCCGGTCACTGGAAAAGAAGCCAACTTTTTTTGAATATCATAAAAAAATATCTTGAAAATCGCCAAACTGACCCAGATGAAGAAGCTTGGTTACGACATATTATATTAAGTCTTAAAAGTTATTGGGCAGAAAACCCCCCAAAAAACCCAATACTTATAGCCGGCTCTTCTGGCTCACGAGCAACTACCCGACAGTTAATACAAGCGATTATTAAGTTGCCTAACGGGGCAGTAGTGTTACCAGGCTTTGATTTTACCCTACCCAGCGAACTGTGGGGTCAAAAAGAACACATTGGTGTGCCAGAGGATCATCCACAGTATAGAAATTTAAAAACTTTTTTTGCTTTGGGCCTACCCCAAGAAAAATTAAAAAAATGGTACCTAAAAGAAACATCTAATATACCATTACAAAATTTAATTGGACTATCTTTAAGACCAGCGCCTGTCACAGACTGCTGGTTGAGTGAAGGACCAAAATTAGGCGATGTTTCAGAAATCACAAAAAAAATAACTCTGGTTGAAGCTGACAGCATTAGGGACGAATCTCTAGCTATAGCTTTTAGAATGGTTTCTGCCATCAAAGAAGAAAAAAGTCTGATTTTAGTATCACCAAATCGAAAACTTACAAGAATGGTTTCTGCCTACCTTTCTACTTGGGATATTGTTCCTGATGATAGTGCGGGAGTTCCTTTACAGCTAACACCTTCTGGTAGGTTTTTACGCTTAGTGATTTCCCTTTTTACAGGGCCCGTGACAGCAACTAAATTTTTCACATTATTAAAACACCCCTTAACACATAGCTGTGAGGATTTTAGAACCGATCATTTAGAATTCGTTCAAAGCCTGGAGCTGTTTTTCAGAACGGCCGATGTGAGTATATTTTCTACCGAAAATATTTCTATATGGCTAAAAGAAGCTAAAAATCCATATGCAGCAAAGTGGGCAAACTGGATTTGTGATATTCTAAATAAGTGTAAGTTTCAGGGGTCACCTAATTTTGAAAAAATTCTTGATAAACACATTGGTATTGCCAACGCCTTGGCTTCTGGCCCAGGCCAAAATGAGAATAATAATTCTGGTGGGTTGTGGAAACAAAATAATGGCCGCCACTGCTTAAAAATAATTGAAAAAATAAAAGAGGCCTCTCCGACTGCTAGCTCAATAACGGCATCAAGATATGCAGACGTTTTTAATTCAATATTGGCCGAGGAGCATGTGCCAGAAATAAACCCAACTCATCCCAATCTCATGATTTGGGGTACTTTAGAAGCTAGAGCACATAATGCTGAGGTTTTGATTCTGGCCGGCATGAATGAAGGGTCCTGGCCAGCTCCGGCTGTAATTGATCCATGGTTAAATAGAAAAATGCGAAAAGAAGCTGGGTTGCTCTCTCCTGAAAGACGCATAGGCCTATCGGCACACGATTATCAGCAATCAGTCTGTAGCCCCAACGTTTTAATAACCAGAAGCACCAAGGATAATGAGGCAGAAACAGTTCCTTCAAGATGGTTAAATAGACTATTAAATCTATTGGGTGGGCTTTCTGAAAATAGTGGTCCTAAGGCAGTTGAAGAAATGAGGGGTCGAGGCACAAAATGGTTAGATTGGGCGAATGAAACAAAAGATGTCAGTTTGAAAAAACCAGCAAAAAGGCCTTCTCCTAAGCCACCAAAAGATACGCGGCCAAAAAGGTTATCGGTAACAGAAATAAAAACTCTTATTCGGGACCCTTACGCTATATATGCAAAACATATTTTAAAATTAAAACCTCTTAGGCCATTACATGAATCAGCTGACCCCTTGTTGAGGGGCATTATAATTCACAAAATTTTTGAGCAGTTTGTTGAAAATTGGCAACAAGACTTTTCAGAACTTGATCAAAAAAACCTTCTATTAGATCTAACAAGGAAGCAGCTAGCAGAAAAAGTTGCTTCGCCCACAGCACAGCTTTTTTGGTTTTCTAGAGTTGAAAAAATAGCAGATTGGTTTGTTTCAGAAGAAGAAAATAGAAGAAATTTATGCAAACCAATAGCGTTAGAAAAGAAAGGCAAAATTGTTATCCCAAGTCTTGGCTTCGATCTCACCGCGCAAGTTGATCGGGTCGACATTAATCAAAATGGTGAAGCAGTAATTTATGATTATAAAACAGGCGCAGTACCAAATAAAAATGTACAATTGCATTTTGATAAGCAGCTTTTCTTGCTGTCTTTAATTGTTGAAAATGGCGGTTTTTCAGATATTGCACCTTTAAGTGTTGCAAACGCTTCCTTTATTGATCTTAGTAATAAAAAAGCTGTTTTGGCCCCGTTTGATCAGGAATCTTTAGAAACACACCGCAGAAAATTCCACTTATTAATCGAAAGATACCTTAATCCAGATCAAGGCTTTACCGCAAGGCGAGCCATGTTTCGAATTGAAGATAATTCTGATTACGATGGAATATCTCGTTTTGGGGAGTGGTCTATTACGGATGAAGTCCAATGAGAAGCAGTGATGCAGCAACTCTCGCTCAGGTCAGTGCATCTAATCCAGGCAACTCCACTTGGCTTTCTGCTAACGCGGGCTCTGGCAAAACGCGTGTCTTAACCGATAGAGTGGCTCGATTGCTGTTAGAAGGCATATCACCTGAAAATATTTTATGCTTAACATACACAAAAGCCGCAGCATCGGAAATGCAAAACCGCTTATTTGAGCGTTTGGGTAAGTGGGCTATGCTAGATGACAGAGCTCTTAGCAATAGCCTAACTGAACTAGGCTTAGAACGAGAATTAAACAAACAAACATTCAAGCAAGCAAGAACTCTATTCGCTAGAGCAATCGAGGTACCAGGAAGCTTAAAGATACAAACAATTCATTCATTTTGTTCATCTCTACTCAGGCGTTTTCCGCTTGAGGCAGGTGTTTCTCCCAACTTTACAGAAATAGACGAATGGACAACCCAAGCCTTGTGTACAGAAATTTTAGAAAAAATATCAGCAGATGAACTTAGTTCCATCTCGTTGACCAACATCTCAAAATTCATAAGTGATTTTAATTTGAAAGACTTGCTAACAGATATTTTAAAAAATCGTACTATTTTATCAGAGCGTAAAAGTCATTCTGAAATTCATTTAGAGTTTGGGTTGCGTATTAATGAGTCTTTTGACCAATGTTTAAATAATCACTTTAATATTGAAGATCTCAAGCTTGTAAAAATTTTAAAATCGGGCATGGAGAATGGTGGGGTTCGAGATAAAGCCGCTGCAAGAAAACTTTCAAATATAGGGTCTGTAAATTTAGAATTTTTAAAAACTTTAGAAGATATTTTACTATATAAAAACAGCTCGACAAAAAGACCCGAATACAGTGCTAAAATTAATAGTTTAGCCTCTAAATCTGTTCAGGACGAGTTTTTAAATTCACATATGAAGGATTTAAACAAATTAGCGGAAAGAATAGAAGTTTTTCGACAAACAAGAATTGCATATGAGGCATCAGAAAAAATATGTGCACTTTATGATTTCTCGAGAGTTTTTCTTAGCCATTATACAAATGAAAAATTACTTCGTGGTTGGTTAGATTTTGATGACCTTATTTTAAAAGCACAAAACCTTCTAGTAGATCCTTCCATAGCAGCTTGGGTGTTGTATCGATTAGATGGAGGTATCGATCATATTCTTATTGATGAAGCGCAAGATACAAGCCCTACACAGTGGAAGATTATAGAAAAGCTATCGCAGGAGTTTTATGCAGGAGAAGGATCTCGTGACAAAACAAATCGGACTCTATTTGTTGTTGGTGACAAAAAACAATCAATTTATTCTTTCCAAGGTGCGGATACTTCTGAGCTTAATCGGATCCAAAAAGAGTTTAAAAAACGATTTGAGGAAGCGGCTAAACCTTTAAAAGAATTAAGTTTACAATATTCTTTTAGATCATCCCCTACAATTCTAAAGTTTGTTGATAAGATACTAGATAAACCGGAAGTAAAGCAACCAAATGAGCTCGGGGGCTCGGAGGGGCATATTTCATTTTTTTCCAAACTACCGGGCCGAGTTGATCTCTGGCCAGCAATAAACAAAGCCGAGCAACCAAAAGATACAGAGTGGCAAAGCCCCGTAGATATGCCAGGAAAAGAAGATGAAAGGGTAAGGTTAGCAAACTTAATTGCAGACCAAATTAACACTTTAATATCTTCTAAAAACTTAATTCCTGAGAGAACTGGCAATGATTATATTATGCGTAAAATCAGAGCTGGGGACTTTTTAATACTGGTCCAGCGTCGATCGGTTTTATTTCATGAAATAATCAAGGCATGCAAAAAAAGAGGTCTTCCTATTTTGGGAGCTGACCGCTTAAAACTTATGGAGGAGCTTGCGGTAAAAGACCTTATTGCTTTGCTGTCATTTTTATCTACGCCACAAGACGACCTATCATTGGCAACTGTATTAAAATCACCTTTATTCAACTGGAGTGAAAAACAGCTTTTTAATTTAGCGCACGATCGGCAAGACAGATTTTTATGGGAAGAGCTTAAAAAAAGGTCCCACGTTTTTAGGCATGAGTATTCAGTTTTAAATAATCTAATATATAGTATTGATTACCTGAGACCTTATGAACTTCTTGAAAAAATGCTAAATCAATATGAAGGGCGGGCCAATCTGATATCACGCTTAGGAGTTGAAGCAGAAGACGCTATAGATGCTTTGCTTTCCCTATCCATTGATTATGAAAAACAAGAAACACCTAGCTTAACGGGCTTTTTGTCATGGGTTTCAACCTCTGGTTTTGAAATTAAAAGGCAGTTAAGCAGCCAAAAAAATCAGATACGCGTTATGACTATACACGGTGCCAAAGGTCTTGAATCCCCAATCGTCATATTACCAGAAACTCAAAAAAGGAAAGTTGAGTTCCGCGATAAAATCCTGGTGGGAGAAAAAATCGCAGTCTGGAATAGTAAAATTAGCGAAGCTCACAATATTGAAAAGGAAATTAAATCAAAAAAATTTGATGGGCTGGAGGCTGAGAGGAGCCGGCTACTCTATGTTGCAATAACCAGAGCTGAAACTTGGTTCATTGCAATGTCTGCGGGTGAACTCGATGATAAATGTTGGTATGAGCAAATAAAAAATAGTTTACAAACCTCCGGTGCAAAAAAACAAAAATTTCCCACGGGAGAAGGGCTTAGACTGGAAGAAGGTAATTGGTTTCTTAAAGGAGAAGAAAAAGACCATCAGTCATTAAGTCCAAAAAATAGATTACCTGATTGGATCAAAAAGCCGAATTTTGTAAATAAAATAAGACCAAGGTATCTTATTCCTTCAGACCTGGGGGGCTCCAAAACACTATCAAAAGGAAACGGTCTAACTGAAGAAGAAGCAACTCTTCACGGTTCGCGTGTACACAAATTACTTGAGTTGCTTCCGAAATATGCTTCTGAAGTTTGGCAGGAGCATTCATTAAAAATGCTTAAAGCCAACAGACTATTTGACGGATCTCCTGAGGTTACAAACGCTATTGAAGAGGCGTTATCAGTTTTAAATGATCCAAAATTTTCATATATCTTCGACGAAAATGTCCTAAGTGAGGTACCCTTCTCAGCTCACTTATCAAATTTAAAAAATCAAAAAATCTATGGTATAATCGATCGCCTTATAATTGGAAGTAACAGTGTTCAGATTATAGATTTCAAAACCAACTCGACCGTTCCCAAAACTGTAGATAACATTCCACTTGGTATTCTAAGGCAAATGGCGGCGTACAGACTGGCTATTAAGGAAATATTTCCCGATAAAGAAGTAGGCTGCTACATATTATGGACTGCAATCAGAAAGCTAGATTTTATAAAAAAAGATTTATTAGATTATAACAATCTTGATAGTTCCTGATCTTGACGTTTCGCTTTGCACTTCTTACTTTAAAATTACGTTTCATCAGGAGTAAATAAATGAGCACGGTAGCAGTAACAGACGATACATTTGAAGCAGAAGTTCGCAATTCAACAATACCCGTTGTTGTGGATTTTTGGGCTGAATGGTGTGGGCCATGTAAGCAAATCGGACCAGCTTTAGAAGAGTTGTCTGCCGAGTACGAAGGAAAAATTAAAATTGCCAAAGTTGATGTTGATAACAATCCTAACGCAGCAGCATCAATGGGTGTAAGAGGAATCCCTGCTTTATTTATTTTTAAAGATGGTGAAGTTGTATCAAATAGGGCTGGTGCCGCCCCCAAAGCAGCACTTCAAAGCTGGATAGACGATAGCATTTAGTAATTTAATTTTAAGGACAGGCTATGTCATCAAGTGATTTCCCCAACTGGCATGGAACGACAATTATTGGCGTCAAAAAGGACGGTAAAGTCGTTATCGCTGGCGATGGACAAGTTAGCTTGGGTCAAACTGTTATAAAAGGTAGCGCTAGAAAGGTTCGAAAACTATCACCCGGTGGTTTTGATGTGATTTGTGGGTTCGCTGGATCAACTGCAGACGCCTTCACTCTATTAGAGCGCTTAGAGGCCAAACTAGAAGCAATGCCCGGCCAGCTTGCTAGGGCATCTGTTGAGCTTGCAAAAGATTGGAGAACTGACAAATATTTGCAAAAATTAGAAGCGATGCTTATCGTTACCGATGGTGAAAGTCTTTTGGTAATAACCGGTGCTGGAGATGTCTTAGAGCCTGAACATAATGTTGCCGCAATCGGTTCAGGTGGTAATTACGCTTTAGCGGCAGCTAGAGGCATGATGAATACCAAAAAATCAGCTGAGGCTGTTGCGCGTGAAGCCATGGCTATAGCAGCAGATATTTGTGTATACACTAATGGAAATTTAACTATAGAAACTCTTTGAAGATAGTTACCTTTGAATATATCAAACGGCTACAATTACCAAAAATGATCAAGCTAGGGGAATAAATGACAGACCTTACACCACGTGAAATCGTCTCCGAGCTAGACCGGTTTATTATTGGCCAAAATGATGCAAAGCGCGCTGTGGCTGTAGCGTTGAGATCGCGTTGGAGAAGGAAACAGTTATCTAACGACTTGCGTGATGAAGTCTATCCAAAGAATATTCTTATGATCGGTCCTACTGGTGTAGGAAAAACTGAAATAAGTAGACGTTTAGCAAAGTTGGCGCGAGCTCCATTTATAAAAGTTGAAGCAACGAAGTTCACTGAAGTTGGATATGTTGGCCGAGATGTTGAGCAAATTGTTCGAGATTTAGTGGATGCTGCTATTAACGACACCAGAGAGTATATGAGGGAAGACGTGAAAGCTAAGGCCCAAAAAGCTGCTGAAAACCGAGTGTTGGACGCTATAGCAGGCACAGATGCTAGAGACTCTACGCGTGAAATGTTTCGCAAAAAGCTACTAAGTGGTGAGCTTGACGAGACAGAAATAGAATTGGATGTCACTGATACTTCCAACCCTATGTCCATGCTTGATATCCCAGGACAACCAGGGTCTCAGATGGGCATGATGAATATCGGCGATATATTTGGAAAAGCTATGGGAGGTCGTAAAACTCGACGTAAAATGACCGTTTCAGAAAGCCACAATATTTTGTTAAGCGAAGAGGCTGATAAAATATTAGATGACGAAGTTATCACTCGGACAGCTTTAGATACTGTTCAAGAAAATGGTATCGTATTCCTGGATGAGATAGATAAGGTTTGTGCACGAAGCGATGCAAGGGGTGCAGATGTTAGTCGTGAAGGTGTACAGCGTGACCTTCTACCACTTATTGAAGGAACAACCGTTAGTACAAAACATGGGCCAATAAAGACTGATCATATCCTTTTCATAGCATCAGGGGCATTTCATGTTTCCAAACCCTCTGATTTATTGCCAGAATTACAGGGACGGCTTCCAATCCGAGTAGAGTTAAGAGCACTCACAGAAGATGACTTTATACGAATCTTAACTGAAACAGATAACGCTTTGACCCGGCAATATTCGGCACTAATGGGTACGGAGGGTGTAGAGGTTTCTTTCTCAGATGATGGAATCCAAGCGTTAGCAAAGATTGCTGCTGAAGTTAATCACTCTGTAGAAAATATTGGTGCCCGTAGACTATATACTGTTCTAGAACGAGTCTTCGAGGAGCTTTCGTTTACCGCTCCCGATAAATCGGGATCGAAAGTAAAAGTTGACGTCGCCTTTGTTGAAAAACATGTTGGAGAGCTTAGTAAAAGCACCGATCTCAGCAGATATGTTCTCTGAATTTTACAAATAGCCTTTTAGCGGCCCATCT
Organism: Paracoccaceae bacterium; assembly: GCA_003332035.1. GTDB lineage: Bacteria > Pseudomonadota > Alphaproteobacteria > Rhodobacterales > Rhodobacteraceae > Salinivivens. Next base: position 66,299 of record QOQI01000001.1, on the reverse strand, counting down.
TCGCTCAACGCCTCTGATGTTTCAAAAGGACCTAATGCCTTTTTATCTTTAACTACAATGCAATGACATGGAATTTGCTTTGCATCTTTCGGGTCGTGAGTAATTAGCAATACCGTAATATCTTGTTCTTTTGATAAACTATAAACTAACTCAATGAGCTCTGACTTCTGATTGGGTCCAAGCGCAGAGAACGGCTCATCGAGTAATAAAATGGGGTTCCTTTGTAAAAGTACTCGCGCTAGTGCAGCTCGACTTTGCTGTCCACCAGACATTTCTGAAGGCAGCCGATCAATTAATTCGGCTATACCCACTTTTTCTAATACCTTTTGAATTTTTTTTCTGGCAGCCTTAGAAACAAAAAATTTATTGCCACAAACCAAATTTAAATTTTCGGCGATAGAAAGATGCGGAAACAAATTAAAATCTTGAAAAATGACAGAGCACGGACGTTGATTTGGAGGAAGCAAATCTATCCGGTTCTGATCTACAAAAATTTTACCAGAAGCTAAGTCCTGATGTCCGCTGAGCGATAAGAGAAGCGTCGACTTTCCCGCGCCAGAGTGCCCTATCACTGTGACAAAGCCTTTTTGTACTGTCATATTCACTGTTAGCTGAAAATCACCAATATTTATGATGACGTTATCAAACCTAATCATAGCATACGACCAATTCTGTCAAAAACGGCAAAGCTTCCAAATGCCAGCAAAGATAGGAGCAAGGCAGAAGCCAAAGCCTCTTCCGATCTATAAGACCCCATGAGCTGATATATTTTCAATGGTAAAGTAGCTATTTCCCCCGAACCAAACAATACTATCACCCCCAAATCACCCATAGACAGAGCTGCAGCCAAGCCTAATGAAAACCCAATTGGCCTCTTAAGCCTTCGAAGATAAACCCACCAAATCCAATAAATACCAGCCAACCCTATCGCACGAGACAAGTTATCAAATTCTGTTCTTATCTCTTCTGCTGGTGGTTTTAATATTCTAATGACAAAGGGCAAAGATATTAGTGCATTCACTGTAGCAGTGACTGGGATAGCTAATAGATACGGGTTTCCAAAGTTTTTAAGCATTAAGAATGTGCCCGCGCCCATCACTATTGGTGAGACTGCAATACCAAGGGAACCAACCACCTCTCCTATTTTTGTCGTCAAACACAGACCCAAAAACACAGACATAAAAGACGACAATAAAGCTATTTGCACTGATAAAATTGCTGCTTTAAATACAGATGGTGGTAAGGAAAAGATACCCGCAGAGCCAAAGAAAAAAATCACTGATATCGGAGTTAGTATAAAAAGTAACGTTACAACTATAATAAGAAAATCCAGGATTTTTTCGAATCTGGAGTGACTATAATTAAAGATTTTAATATTGAGACCCAAAACCGTTTCTGGTCTGATTATAAATTGACTGGCTACAACAACACTAAAAACCAAAAAGACTTGAACCAGAGCTAATTGTGCCGCTTTTGCAAAGTCTAAATCATAAAAAAATGACTGATATATAGCTAATTCGACAGTTGTGGCTTTTGGACCTCCACCCAAAGTTAAAGCTACAGCAAAACTAGAAAGACAAATTGCGAATACAACTGCCCAAATGCTTGGACAAACTTTTTTCAAGACGGGCCAATCCAAGGCAAAGAATTTTTGACTCAAAGACAGTTTTAAAGACAAAATAAGCCTGTATTGTTCGCCAGGAACATCATTCAAGCCTTGAAGTATAATTCTAATTGCTAGTGGAAGGTTGAAAAATACATGTGCCAGTACCACACCCCACAAACCATAAATTTTAAAGGGTTCAAAACCAAAAAAATTTAAAATATTATTAATTACACCATTATTGCCAAAAACTAAAATCAAGCCCAAAACAGCGACAATTACAGGTAAAATAAATGGTGCACCTAAGAATAATACTACTAATTGTTTCCCCCAAAAATTCTGCCTTTGAAGTGCCTTAGCAACTGGAATGGCTAGTACCGTAGATAGGGTTGCTGAGTAAGCGGCCTGAACGAATGTAAACTCAATAGCAGCCATATCGGAGCTAGTTAAGTTCAGTGATAAACCACTAAAATGTATAAGGAACATTAGCGGGCCTAGTAATAGGCCCACCAAAAATAAAGAGCTTATTACTGTGACAGTGCGGTGCGCCATTCTTCTATAGCCTTTTTGCGCATCTTGTCAGCCTTAGCCTCATTTAAAAAATATGCCCTTTTAGGATAAGGAAGTTGCCCAAAAACTTCTGGCCAATTTGATCTATCTTGGGCTGCGGGATAAGACCAATTTGTAAATGGAATTAGAGTCTGGAACTCATTAGACAAAACAAATTTCATAAATTTTTCCGCTAATTCGGGTTGATCAGAGTTACGTAATTTGCCAACTAGTTCAAAATAAGCATAGTGGCCCTCATCGAATATAGCTGCTTTTTTTGTTTGGTCCCCCTCCGCTGAAATATGGTAAGCTGGTGAGGTGTTGAAGGACAGCACTATTTCAGCTTCACCTGAAGTAAAGAGCCCATAGGCTTCTGACCAGCCTTTAGTCACCGTTAAAATGTTAGGCGCCAGTTTTGACCAATACTCTTCTGCTTTGTCACCATAAACTTCCTTTATCCATAGGACTAGAGCCAAACCAGATATTGAGCTTCGTGGGTCCTGTATAACTATTTTGGCGTCTTTCATATTTGCTAAGTCTTCAAAACTCTTTGGGGGCTGAGAAATCTTAGTTTCGTCATATACGAATGAAACATATGACCAGTTAAATGGTAAAAATGTGTTATCAATCCATTTGATTGGTAGAAACAAAGACTCATTACTTTGTTCGTGGGGCGCAAACAAACCTGTTTCTCGAGCTTTTTTTGTTACATCTGTATTCAAACCTATAACAATATCAGCTTCGGTACTGGACCCTTCTAAAATCAACCGGGGCACCAAATCCCCTGCTGAAAACTTAAGATCACATCCACAAGTTTTTTCAAAGGCTTCTTCTATAGAGGGGCCAGGTCCCCACTCCGAAACAAAATAATCAGGCGCATATACTGTTAGTACGGGTCTGTTGGCATAAGCAAATGTTGCCAAAAAAATACCCGTCAAAAATATCAAAAATCTCAATTTAATCTCCTCATTTTTTCAGGGAGAGCAAGTTCAAACTTGAAGAAGTTATTCCTTCCCTCCGCCGGCGTTATCCGGTTCAGGTTATACGGGTTCGCTTTCGCATCTCAGCCGATTTAAGGCACCCCGAGGTAATTGAGGCTTTATCACAAAATTCAATAAGGTCAAGAAACATAGAGGATTCTTTTATTTGGTAATAAAAGAAAAAAATTTACTTTTGTGTAACACTTGCCCAGCGTATGAAGAGTCAGTATCAGGATGTTTATATAAGAAAGCTATCAAAAATGAGCCTGAATTCTTTTGGACATATGTATAAGGTAACAACCTGGGGCGAGAGCCACGGCCCAAGTCTTGGTGCAACTATCGATGGGTGTCCTCCGGGTATAGAAATCAACCAGAACAAATTACAAATTTGGATGGATAAAAGAAAGCCAGGCCAAAACAAATACACAACCCAAAGGAATGAACCAGATTGTGTTGAAATATTATCTGGTGTGTTCGAGGGGGTTTCAACAGGGACACCTATCCAATTAATCATTAAAAATACTGATCAGAGATCAAAGGATTATAGCGAAATAGCTCAGACTTTTCGGCCTGGTCACGCAGACATAACGTACTGGCAGAAATATGGCATCCGAGATTATCGTGGTGGTGGCAGATCTTCTGCTAGAGAAACCGCTGCTCGGGTTGCGGCAGGTGGGGTAGCTCGACTTGTACTGAAACATTTGGCGCCCAATCTAGAAATATATGGTTATATGACGCAAATGGGTGATCAGAAAATTGATAGATCCAAAATTGATTTAAATCAAATTAACAGTAATCCTTTTTGGTGCCCCGATTTGAACGCCGTTAACACGTGGAAAGACTATTTGGAAAAGATCAGAAAGTCTCGGGATTCCGTTGGAGCCATAATCGAAATTAAAGCTAAAAATGTATCTCCTGGTTTAGGAGCCCCCATATATGGAAAGATTGATACTGACTTAGCGGCCGCGATGATGTCGATAAACGCCGTAAAAGGTGTGGAGATTGGCGAAGGGATGAATGCCGCATCACTTTTAGGATCTCAAAATGCTGATGAAATTTTTATGAGTGAAGACAAGAAGCCTCAATATGCGTCAAACCATTCTGGCGGTATACTTGGCGGTATATCCACTGGACAAGATATTATTGTGAGATTTGCAGTTAAACCGACTTCTTCAATCCTATCACCTAAAAAAACAATAACGCAAAAAGGTGAAGAGACTGAAATCATAACTAAGGGCCGGCACGATCCTTGTGTAGGTATTCGGGCCGTACCAGTTGGTGAGGCTATGATGGCCTGCGTTCTTCTTGACCATTATCTTTTGCACCGAGGGCAAATAGGTGAAAATAGAGGCCAAATAGGTTAAACAGCCTCACTTTTCGATGTAAAAAATAATCCTAAAATTATAACAATAATAGCTAAAATTTGGATTATAGAAAAAGACTCACCCAAAATTATTATTGCCAAAATTAAAGCGGTTATTGGTTCTACTATTGACAAAGTCACCGCTGTTGATGAGCTTAAATATTTAAGTCCAAACGTAAAAAAAGAATATGCGACACCCGTAGCAAAAGTTCCAAGGAAAATTAGGTAATAAATTGCTTCGTTCGAAAACACCCAAGAGGATGGAAAAAAGATAAAAACTGGCGTAGACAGAAAGGCAGCTATTAAAAATGTCCATGCGGCTGTGTTATGATGTGAATTTTTATTAACTACCCTTGATGTAAACAACGAATAAAGCGCATAGGACAAACCGGAAAGTAGGGCCAAAAAAGCACCTAAGTTTGACCAGTCGGTGTTATCACCAAAAAGCATCAAGATGCTGATACCGGCCACAGCTAGAGTTGCACCAATTAGTTTATTCAAACCATGTTTTGATTTTAATATAATAAATTCAAATAAGAGTGCCCAAATAGGCGCACTGCCAATAGTAATTGCCGTTCCTACGCCTACACCAGAAATTAAAACAGCCGCAAAGAAGGTCATATTGTATAGCATCATAAATAGACCAGAAAAAGCTGTTAAAACAGGGGATTTAAAAATGGTGGAGAGCAAATTTTTATCGAACAAAACCGATATTAAGAATAGATAAATTGCTGCTAAATAGAGACGTACAGCGCCTATAACTAAGGGCTCTTTATGTTCAGGAATAACCGCTTGAACCGTCCCGGTAGAGCCCCACAAAGTTGCTGCCAAAATTACAGTCAAAATTGAAAGGCGCTTGTTATTTATCATCCATCTCAATCCTTGCTCGAATTAATTTTAAATGGTTTAGTACTCCAACAGTAAAATTATATCATTATTGAAAGTAGAAAAAGCTTAATGGGCAAACCGTGTATCATTTGTGTTGCAATCACTGGATCTGTTCCAAAAAAGAAAGACAACCCTAATGTTCCGATTTCAATCGATGAACAGATAGAGAGTACGCATGAATCTTTTGAAGCAGGAGCAACAATCTGCCACGCTCATGTTAGAAATGAAGATGAAACACCAACATCTGATCCAGAAAAATTTTTTTTACTAAAGGATGGTATTTCAAAGCATTGCCCAGGTATGATTATTCAGTTTTCAACAGGAGGAAGGTCTGGTTCTGGAAAAGAAAGGGGTGGAATGCTGGCATTAAGGCCAGATATGGCATCTTTGTCAGTAGGTTCTAACAATTTCCCAACGCGAGTTTATGAAAACTCACCCGAACTTATTCTTTGGCTAGCAGAGCAAATGCGTATTCACAAAGTCATGCCCGAAGTAGAGGCTTTCGATCTTTCACATATAATAAATGCTATCGATATGTACTCTAAGGGACTTCTATTTGGGGATTTGTATGTTCAGTTCGTAATGGGAGTAAAAAATGCTATGCCAGCAGATAAAACTATATTCAATTTTTATGTCAAATTAATGCAGAACCGTGCACCAAAATCAGAATGGTGTGGAGCAGGAATAGGTGCAAACCAAATCCTCGTTAACGAGTGGTCTATTCAAGCTGGTGGACATACAAGGGTTGGAATGGAGGACAACGTTCGGCTTGATAGAGAAACTCTAGCTCCATCTAATGCAGCACTTGTTAAGCGGGCAGTTGATTTATGTGAAAAATACAATCGACCAGTTGCGACCGCACAAGAAGCTAGAAAATTACTTGGTCTTGCAGTTTAGATTATTAATCCGCTATTTTTACTTTCAATTCTGTTAATCCATCTATTTGAGCAACCAGCAAATCACCCTGTTTCACTGCACTAACGCCTGCTGGTGTGCCGGTCATTATTATATCTCCAGGAATTAAATGAATATATTTCGATAAGTCTAAAAGTATTTCGTCCACGGAGTGGATCATATCTGAGACCTGTCCGTGCTGCTGAAGTCTATCATTCAAAAACAGCTTTAAATTTGCGTTATGTATTTCGGGAACTTCTTTAGCCTCTGTGATTTCCCCTATTATCGCAGAATCATCAAAATCTTTTGACATATCCCACGGTTTGCCTTGCTTTTTTGCTGAATTTTGTAAATCGCGCCGGGTCATGTCTAGTCCACAAGCGTAACCAAATATGGAACCCTTCAAATCTTCTCTAGTCGCTTTTTGAAGTGGTTTTGCAATAGCAACAACCAATTCTATTTCATGATGCAAATCATTTGTCATAGGGGGGTAAGTAAGGTCTTTTTTTGAACTCAATAACGAAAATGATGATTTAGTAAAATAAAATGGCTGTTTTTTTTCTACCGCATTTCCAAGCTCGAGAACGTGTTCAATATAATTTCTACCAACACAGAAAATTCTGCGTACTGGATACCAATGGTTTCTTCCAGTAACCTTAAGTAGTGGTGGTTCAGATATTGAAAAAACAGACTTCATTCTTTTTAGATAGCAAACTTTAATAGAGAACTATAATGAGGCATAGAGGCCTCTACTAGATTTGCATTTCTTCCTTTCAAATTCGGTAGGTTATTTTCTGGTCCAGAAAAGCCAGCCGATTTATGTGCTGACCCATACCAATGTGAAGCCCAAACACCGTCTTTTTTATTCCCGCCCTTTGGCCAAGATAACATGGACTTTTGAAAGCCTAAATTAATCCTGTTACATAATTTTGTAAGTATTTCTTCGGGTTTCTTTCTAATGTCTTCAGAGTTTACAACGATAGGGTCTAAGCCACGTTTTGTAATTTCCGAAAATAACTCTACCTGCTTTTTGAAACCAATGTCTTCTTCACTGATTTTATTGTGTTTTTTTGCAAAACTTGAAATTACCCTTGCTGGGTGTCTAAGCAAAAAAACGTGTTTTACCTGATCAAGCCAATCCCTTGGAACTGAACAAACCATATGTTGAGTCATGTGCTTTTGATATAGATTTTTCCCAATAATTGATCTGTCCCTTGTCAAATTATCAATCACGCCTGGGACGCTTTCTGATTGCGATAATATAATTTCTTCTCGCATTGGGTGACATAAACCAGTTTCAATCAGATAATTTGCATAAAATGGCTCATCTATTATTTCGAAATCATCCCGGCTACCAAATGAATACATTAAAGCTGTTGAAAGGTTTCTCGGTCCAGACCACACAGCTAAATTCATCATCCACACTCTTTTTCAATTAATTGCTTATAAAGATTTCTAATGTGCTCTGTGATTGGACCTAATTCACCTCTACCTATACTTCTTCCATCAATAGATCCTACTGGGGTTTGTGCCCCAAAAGTACCTGTAAGAAATGCCTCATCCGCACTGTATGTATCAACTAAAGAAAAGTTTTTTTCGTAAACTGGCAAACCGTCTGATCGACAAATATCTATAACCTTTTGCCTGGTTATTCCGTTCATGCAGTAGTCACCCGTACTGGTCCACACCTCACCTTTTTTGACTATAAAAAAATTGCAGGCATTTGTTGTATTTACGAAACCATTAATATCTAGCATTAACGCCTCATCTGCCCCCGCCTTCTCTGCTGCAATGCAAGCTAATATACAGTTTAGTTTAGAATGGCTATTTAACTTTGGATCTTGCGTCATTGGTAAGCCTCTCAAATGAGGCACTGTTGCTAAAGATATTGACCTTGATATTTTAGGAACAGAGTGCTCCATAATAATAACAATTGTGGGGCCATCTTGTGACAATGCTGGATGTTGAAAAGGTCTTTTTTTAGGTCCTCGCGTTATCATAAGCCTTGCATGAGCGTTATTTTCCATAAGATTCGACTTTTGGGTCTTAATAAGCGCTTCGATAACATCACGTTTATTTAAGCCAATGTCTAAATCTATCGCTAGCGCTGCCTCAAAAAGCCTATCTATATGTTCATCACAAAAAGCCCATTTATTGTTATATAAACGTAAACCCTCCCAAACACCGTCTCCCAACATAAATCCACTATCATAGACACTTACTACAGCTTCATTTTTTGGCACTATTTTACCATTTAAATAGATCAGTATGTCTTTATTTCTGATATCTTCTTCTGATTGGTGTGTAGAAACGCTTGCTGTCATTTTTACCCCTTTTTTGATATTGCTATTAGGTAAGTTAATTTATGCCAAGAAATATTTCTTGCTGATGTTTCTAAATTTCTAGGTTGGCAAAGGCTTTTTTCACCCTATTCCTTCATTAAATAGTCTTAGGAAAGCTTCATGCATAAAATAGTAAAAACTGTATTTGTTTTATTTTTAATATTAGCGGCTCAGATAACTCCTATATTTGGTAATCTGATGTTACGCGCACAATCAAAAGATTCTATAATTTTGGCTGGTGGATGTTTTTGGTGTGTAGAAGCAGATTTTGAAAAAGTTAAGGGGATTAGTGAAGTTATATCAGGCTACACCGGTGGTTTTGTAGAAAACCCAACCTACAAGCAAGTCGTGAAAGGTGGCACGGGACACTATGAAGCCGTCATTGTTCACTTTGATCCTGAAATAATTACAACAAAAAATATATTAGATAAATTTTTTCGGTCGATAGACCCAACTGACTCTGGTGGCCAATTCTGTGATCGCGGTCATAGCTATAAGTCAGCCATTTTTGCCACACCAAACCAATTTTTGATTGCAAAAAACGCCCTTCTCGAAGCGCAGTCCATTTTAGGTGAAACTATAGTTACTCCTATTTTAGAGGCTGATATATTTTTCACTGCTGAAGATTATCATCAAGACTATTACAAAGGAGAGAATTTAATTTTTACTAGGTTTGGGCCAATCAAACAGAAGAATGCTTACAAAAGGTACCGTGCCGCTTGCGGACGAGATAAGCGCCTTAAAGAACTTTGGGGTAAAGCTGCTTTTTTAAAATGACAAAACTCCTGAGGCGGAAGTTTTTAACTTTTACCCAGCGAAACAAGTGTTAGACTAGTTTACAGCTTGGGGGGATCATCGTGACACCAATGATGTCGCAATACATGGAAATTAAATCAAACTATTCTGAAGCTTTGTTATTCTACAGAATGGGGGATTTCTATGAGCTATTTTTTGAGGATGCTAAAGTTGCAGCACGTGCTTTAGATATCGCCTTAACAAAACGGGGAAAGCATGATGATGAAGATATTCCAATGTGTGGGGTCCCTCATCATTCTGCAGAAAACTATATTTTTTCATTAATCAATCAGGGTTTTCGTGTTGCGATTTGTGAGCAAATGGAAAGTCCAGAGGAAGCAAAAAAAAGAGGTTACAAAGCTGTAGTAAAAAGAGAAGTTGTTAGACTAGTCACTCCTGGAACGTTAACAGAAGATAATTTATTAGATGCTAGGAAAAATAACTACCTTGCTGCTTTTTCGGTGGTACATAACGAGGCCTCAATTTCTTGGGTTGATATTTCAACTGGCTCTTTTCACATTTCAAGCATAAAGCCGGATAAATTAAGTTCTGAATTAACTAGACTTTCTCCAAGCGAAATTCTGCTATCTGAAAACCTAGTAGAAGAACACAGGGATCTAGCGGAAGAGTTTGGAATTAGTGTTACAGAACTAGGAAATTCTGCTTTTGATAGCAGTTCTGCGCGGGAGCGTTTAAAAAAAACCTTTAAAGTTGAGACTGTCGATGGCTTAGGAACTTTCAATAGAGCAGAAATTTCAGCGATGGGAGCAATTATAGAATATTTACAGATAACACAAAAGGGCAAGCTTCCATTGTTATCAAGGCCACAACGCGAATTAAACTCCTCCTTTATGTCTATAGACACAGCAACTAGAAAAAATTTAGAGCTTACAAAGGGGCTTTCGTCTGGAAATAAATCTGGCTCACTTCTATCAGTAATCGACCAGACTTTAACATCAGGTGGGGCGAGATTATTAGAAAAAAGAGTTTCTGCACCTTCTACTAATCTAGATGAAATTGAAAAAAGGTTAGATAGTTTAGATTTCATTATAGCGGATGTAAGCCTATCATCTAGCCTTCAATCAGAACTTAAAAAAGTTCCTGACGTAGATAGAGCCTTATCCAGAATATCATTAGATAGAGCTGGCCCAAGAGACCTGGTAGCTATTCGAAATGGGTTACGACAATCTTCTATTATTTCAAAAGTTCTATCAAATTTTACTTTGCCTGAACTGCTTGTAGAAAAGTCTGCGGTCTTTCCCGAACAAGATCAATTTTTAGAATTACTTACCGATGCCCTAGTAGATGAGCCCCCTATATTGGCAAGAGACGGTGGGTTTATTAGAGAGGGTTTTGATCCCAAATTAGACGAAGCCAGAAGACTTAGAAACGAAGGGAAAAAGATCATTGCCGAAATGCAAATGGGTTATGTGAAAACCTCTGGAATTCAGTCCCTTAAAATAAAACATAACAATGTGCTCGGATATTTTATCGAAACACCAGCAACGCATGCAGAGCGTATGTTATCTCCACCTTTGTCTGAAAACTTTATCCATAGACAAACAACTGCAAATCAGGTTCGCTTTTCAACTGTTGAGCTTTCTGAGATTGAAACCAAGATTTTAAACGCGTCTAGTCATTCTTTGGATATAGAGAAAAAAACCTTTAAAGATTTGTGTGCAAGCCTATTAGAGTATGGCCAATCTATCGCCAATGTTGCTAATTATTTATCAGAAATAGACCTCGCTGTTGCTTTTTCTGTACTGGCTAAAAACGAGTCGTGGGTTAAGCCCGCTGTTGATTTATCACAAAACTTTGAGATTTCTGATGGACGTCATCCTGTAGTTGAACACGCTCTGAAAAAAGAGGGGAAGGCATTTATTTCAAATGAATGTATCTTAAACGATGGTAAAATTTGCCTACTTACGGGACCAAATATGTCTGGAAAATCAACTTTTCTGCGACAAAATGCTATCATTGTTTTATTGGCTCAAATTGGTTCTTTCGTGCCTGCAACTTCAGCCAAAATAGGTATTGTATCTCAGCTTTTTAGCCGAGTCGGAGCATCAGATGATTTAGCCAGAGGTCGGTCTACTTTTATGGTCGAGATGGTGGAGACAGCATCTATTTTAAACCAAGCCGATGAAAACTCTTTTATAATACTGGACGAAATTGGTAGAGGAACCGCAACTTATGACGGCCTATCAATCGCTTGGGCAACGTTAGAACATTTGCATAATGTTAATAAGGCAAGAGCACTGTTTGCCACGCACTATCATGAATTAACGCATTTATCAGTTGAAATGGATCGATTGGAAAACTCTACTGTCGCAGTCAAAGAATGGGAAGGAGAGGTTGTGTTTTTACATGAAGTTATAAGAGGAGCTGCAGATCGATCCTACGGCGTTCAAGTCGCTAAACTCGCTGGCTTGCCAGAGACTGTAATAAAAAGGTCAAAACTGATACTAGAAAAGCTTGAAAAAGGGCACTACCAGGGCCAATCAAACTTAAAGGGGCTAATAAACGATCTTCCTTTATTTTCAAACGAACAAAATTCTCATGACCCTGCAGAAAAAAAAGTAGACCAGCTTAATGAAGAAATAAAAAACATAAATTTAGACAGCACATCACCTAAAGACGCTTTGGAGTTTCTCTATAAGCTAAAAGAAACACTAAAACATTAAAAGTTAGTTATTCGATGATACCCCCACATGTGCAGGACGCAATAAGCGATCATATAGCATAAAACCTTCAGATGAGACTTCTATAATGTCACCAGCTTTTGTGCCTGGAACAGGAGCCTCAAACATCGCTTCATGCAGCTGAGGATCAAATTTATCACCAATTTGTGGAGATATAGGTTTTATCCCATGTTTTGAAAAAACATTTAATAGTTCTCGCATCGTTAGTTCAACACCTTCAATTACGGATCCGACGGTTTCTTTTTGATCAATAGTTATAGAATCAACAGCTCTTTTCATATTGTCATAAATTGGTAAAAGATCTCTCGCTAGTTTAGATCCACCATAATTCTCTGCTTCTTTTCGATCTTTATCTGCCCTTTTCCGAGCATTCTCTGCATCAGCCAACGCTCTCATAAACTTATCGCGATAATCATCTCGCTCCGCTGTGACTTCATCTAGTTTTTCAAGCTCGGCTGCTTCTGCATCGATATCTATCAATTCATCATGGTCTAATTCAGATTCTTCTATTTCATCCAAGAATTCTTCTTTTTTTTGCTCAGCCATTTATTACCTCTTATTTCGGTCAGAGATCATTTTTCCAACCAGTTGCGCAGTATAATCAACTACAGGTACTATTCGCCCATAATTTAATCTTGTTGGTCCTATTACTCCTACAGCACCGATAACTTTACGATCAGAATTCATATAAGGAGAAACAACTAAAGATGAACCCGTCAAAGAAAAAAGTTTATTTTCCGACCCTATAAAAATTCTTACCCCTTCACCCTTTTCAGTAAGCTCTAAGAAGTCTGCTATATCGCGTTTTCGTTCAAGATCGTCAAATAGATTTTTTATCCTATCTAAGTCTTCTTGTTGTGAAGATTCATTTAGAAGGTTTGCCCTGCCTTTTACAATTAATCGTTCGTTACGTTCTTCACTATCTTCCCAAAGTGCTAAGCCACTTCGCACCAAGTCATGGGCCAAACTATCAAGCTCCTGCCGTCGATAATCGATTTCGTTCTTGATTAACTTTTTAGCTTCACTAAGCGTATTACCCCCCATAATGGCATTTAAAAAATTTGCAGCTTCTTTCATAGAGCTTGGCGTTTGACCCAGCGGAGGCTTAAATAGTCGATTTTCAACATGCCCGTCTGCAAAAACTAAAACAACCAGAGCTTGACTTGCTGATAGAGGTAAAAACTCAACATGCTTAATTGGGGCTTCATGCTTTGGCGTTAAAACCAGCGAAGCTCCTTGTGTCACTCCTGATAATGTGGTCGATATATCGTCTAAAATATCTTCAACTTGATTGGTTTCATCTGAAATTATTTTATCAATTTTTTTTCTATCACTATTGTTAACCTCTGATACTTCCAGAATGCCGTCTACAAACATTCGCAGACCTAGTTGAGTAGGTATTCTTCCTGCGCTTGTATGTGGACTACCTAACAGCCCTAAGAGCTCTAAATCTTGCATAACATTTCTAATCGTTGCAGCTGAAATATCCTCGCTAAATTCACGCGACAAAGTTCTTGATCCAACTGGTTCACCATCGGTCAAGTAACCCTCTACCACTCTACGAAAGACTTCTCGTGAGCGATTGTTCATTTCCTCAAGAATTTCTTTTTTTTCAATCATCGGAACGTGTTTTAACTTATATATTCCAATTAGCCTACTGAAAAACTTCAAACAGGGTTGCAAATTTACTAAATCGAGATGTATTTCCAACTTAAAGTTGAAAGGATTTAAAATGCGCCCATCTGGTCGAAAACTTGACGAACTAAGAAACGTCTCAATAGAAGCTAATATAACTAAGCATGCTGAAGGCAGCTGTATAATCAAAATGGGTGATACTCATGTTATATGCACTGCAACAGTGGAAGACAGAGTGCCACCATTTATCAAAGGATCTGGTCTCGGGTGGGTAACTGCTGAATATGGCATGTTGCCAAGATCAACCGGTTCCAGAATGCGACGGGAAGCAGCTTCTGGTAAGCAAGGCGGTCGAACTGTTGAGATCCAACGACTTATTGGCAGATCTTTAAGAGCTGGCGTTGATAGACTTTCGTTAGGTGAACGACAGATAACAATTGACTGTGATGTTATTCAAGCGGACGGAGGAACACGCTGTGCCTCCATTACTGGTGGTTGGGTAGCACTACGACAAGCAGTAGATAAACTTTTAGATTCTGGTGCTATTTCCAGTGACCCTTTGATTTCACCGGTTGCTGCCATAAGTTGTGGTATTTATGCGGGCCAACCAGTTTTAGATCTCGATTACTCTGAAGACAGCGAGGCAGGCGTGGATGGAAACTTTATTATGCTTGAAAGTGGAAATATGATAGAAACCCAAATAAGCGCCGAGGGGGCAACATATACTAGAGATGAGTTGAATAGTCTGATAAATTTGGCAGAAAAAGGCGTTTCTGAACTTTTTGATATTCAAAAAACTCCTCGAAATTGATGCGAAAATTTCAAGGAGAAAAATTGGTGGTTGCCACCCATAATGAGGGCAAACTCGATGAGGTTCGTGCGCTGTTTGCCAATAAATCAATGGAAATTTTATCCAGTAAATCACTTGACCTTCCAGAACCCATAGAGACAGAGGATACTTTTATAGGAAACGCGCGCATAAAAGCACACTCCGCATCAAAAATTACTAACTTACCAGCCCTTGCAGATGATAGTGGAATTACTATCGATGCTCTAAACGGTGAACCTGGTGTATACACGGCTGATTGGGCGGAAACACCAAGTGGACGAGATTTTTCTCTGGCAATGAAAAAGACTCATGAAGCTTTAGCAAAAATTTCTGCACCTTATCCAAGATTGGCTCAATTTCGCTGTACTTTGGTATTGGCATGGCCAGACGGCCATGACGAGATCTTTGAAGGCGCTCTAGCTGGTGAGGTTGTTTGGCCTCCAAGGGGTTTGGACGGCCACGGATATGACCCAATATTTCAACCTAAGGGATACGATATTACTTGTGGAGAAATGAGCTTTGAGAGTAAAAATAATATCAGCCATCGATCAATAGCTTTCAAAAAACTTTCTAGAGCATGTTTTGATTGAAGACTGGAAAAATGGCGGCTTTGGAATTTATATTCACTGGCCGTTTTGCGCTGCAAAATGTCCTTACTGTGACTTCAATAGCCATGTAAGAAATAATATTGATCAAAAACAATGGCTTAAAGCCTATCTTAGCGAGATAAGGCGAGTTTCAAAAAATACTTCGAGCCGGTTTTTAAATTCTGTTTTTTTTGGTGGTGGAACCCCAAGCCTTATCGAGCCATTTGTTATCAGCGAGATCTTAAATGAAATCCAAAAACATTGGAAAACCGAGGATAATTTTGAGGTCACATTAGAAGCAAACCCCGGTTCAGTAGATGTAAAAAATTTTAAATCTTACAGAGCTGCTGGTATTAATAGAACATCAATGGGTATCCAGTCCCTTAATGAAAAAGACTTAAAAGCTTTGGGTCGAACTCATACAGTACAAGAAGCGTTATCTGCTTTCAAAATTGCGCAGGAAAACTTCACTGCTGTAAGTTTTGACTTAATATATGCAAGACAAAACCAAAAAATAAAGCATTGGGAAAAGGAATTAACTCAAGCATTAGGTTTAGGGGCTAATCATATGTCCTTATATCAGTTAACTATTGAGCAGGGCACAGCATTTGGTGATCGGTATAACCGCGGGTTACTGAAAGGCTTACCCAATGAAGATATCGCTTCTGAACTTTATGATATTACTTCCAATCTATGTGATGACCGAGGCCTCAAAGCGTATGAGGTTTCTAATTATGCTCAAGAAGGTTTTGAAAGCGTACATAACCTTATTTATTGGCGGTATGGCGACTACATCGGTATTGGCCCTGGCGCTCATGGTCGCCTCACTATTGATGGAAAGAAGTATGCTACTGAGACACACTTGTCGCCAGAAGATTGGCTCACAAAAGTGGAAAGTCAGGATTCTGGAGAATCTTGTGTAACTGAGCTATCCAAAAAACAGCAAGCTGATGAGATGGTAATGATGGGTTTAAGATTAAACGAGGGGATTAACTGTAAAAGATTTCAAAACTTGTCGGGCTTTTCTTTTTCTGAAAATAAATTAACCTTTTTAAAAAACATTCAACTTATTGAACAAAAAGAAGGAAACATAGCTGCTACTTTTTCAGGACGAAAAGTTTTAAATTCTGTTCTTGCAGAACTTTTAAACTAAAAACTCTAATATCAGGAACTATTTAATAAAACTTCAGAAATACGATCTAATTCGTCTAAAGATTTATAAGATATTGAAATTAAACCTTTTTCTTTTCCTTTTTCGTGATTGATAGCGACCTTCATTTTTAGGGCTGCTGATAGATCAGCTTCCAAAATAACTGTATCAGCGAGTTTTTCTTTTGTTTTTGTTTTATTAGGAATTTTCTCCTGACTAGCATTTTTAGCCAAGCGTTCTGCTTCTCTTACCGAAAGACCAAGTGATATAATCTGTTTTGCTAAGGCCATTGGGTTGTCACAAGTGACCAGTGCTCGAGCATGACCAGCGGTCAACTGTCCTGAAATTAATAATTCTTGAACTGCTGTTGGGAGATTAAGTAATCGTAATAAATTAGCTATATGACTTCTACTTTTTCCAATTTCTTTAGAAAGCCCATCCTGAGTGTGATCGAAGTTATCCATTAAATTTTTATATCCAACAGCTTCTTCTATTGGGTTTAAATCAGCCCTTTGCACATTTTCGATTATGGCTATTTCTAAAACCTCTATATCAGTAAACTCCTTTACAATAACTGGTAGCTCGTGAATTCGGGCTCTTTGAGCGGCACGCCATCTTCGCTCGCCGGCAACTATTTCATAACTTTCTTTTGTACCTTTCTTTTTCCTTACGATTAAAGGTTGGACTATCCCTTTAGTCTTAATTGATTTTGCCAGTTCAATTAACTTCTCTTCTTGAAATAATTTCCTAGGTTGGTTTGGATTTGGGTATATTTTTTCAACAGGAACAAGTTTTTCATTCGAAGGGTTTTGTGAACTTTCTATATTTTCTTTAGAGTTAGTGCTTACGTCACTCATCAATGCTGACAGCCCCCGTCCGAGACCCCGCGATTTACTATTTCTCTCTACCATTTAGACATCTCCTATCACGAGTTATTAGCGAGCAACTCCTGAGCCAAATTCATATATGCCTTCGAACCTTTTGATGAAGGGTCATAAGTCAAAACAGGCATAGAATATGAAGGAGCTTCGCTTACTCTTACATTTCGCGGAATAACTGTTTTAAAAACCAACTCGCCCAAGTTGCTTCTTGCATCAACCTCAACTTGCTTTGATAGGTTATTCCTACCGTCAAACATGGTCAAAGCTATTCCCTCCACCCTTAGATCCTCATTCGCTGTTTTTCGAACTTCTTTAACAGTTAATAAAAGTTGTGACAGACCCTCTAGCGCAAAAAATTCACTTTGCAATGGTATCAAAACAGAATGAGACGCCACCATCGCGTTAACTGTCAAAAGATTCAGGGAGGGGGGACAATCAATTAATATATAATCATGTTTTTCTTTATTTTCTTTCTTTTTTCTTAAAGCTTCATAAAGCAAATGGCTTCTGTTTTCGTTTGCTATTAGCTCTATATCTGCTGAACTTAAGTCAATTGTTGCTGGGACAATATGCAGATCAGGGATTTCTGTTTCCTTTACGACCTGTTTTAAAGGTAAGCCTTCAACTAAAAACTCATATGTAGAAAAATCCCTATCTTCAACCTCTATACCCAAACCCGTAGAGGCATTTCCTTGAGGGTCCAAATCTATAATTAGAACTTTTTTGCCTAGTTGTGACAATGCAGCCCCCAAGTTGATGGTTGTGGTTGTCTTGCCAACCCCACCTTTTTGATTTGTGATGGAAATTATTTTTGTAGGCCTAGCTCTACTTTTTGGCACGCGCAAGGTCTCCTATCTTCAAAACTACAGCCTGTGAATCAGTTATACTGTTAACCGCCTCCCAACTAAAGTTCCAAGTTTTTTCTGCGACAAATAACTCCTCTTGCCAAGATTTTCCTTTTGGGAATATAAAAGTGGTCTTTCTACTCATATGCTTAAATGATAGCTCAAAGAGCGTTGCAAGGTCTGCTAAAGCTCTTGCAGATATAATATCTGCTTTTTGAACATCACAATCTTCTAACCTATTGTTAATTATAGTTAAATTTAAGTTTAGATCTCTTCTTGCTGTATGGAGAAAAGCACATTTCCTTTTATCACTTTCAACTAATACTATCTCTCCATCAATATTTTCTTCTTTTGCCAGAATTGCTAATACCAATCCAGGAAAGCCTGCCCCAGACCCAATATCCAACCATTTTTTGAAATTCCCATGATTAGCATAAAAAATCTGTGCGGAATCTAAAATATGCCGTTCCCATAGATTTGGAACCGTGCTTTTAGATATTAAGTTAATACTCTTATTCCATTTTTTTACGAGATCACTTAGCCGCTCTAAGAGTGACAATGTTTCACGTGAAACATCTTTTAGAACATCATCCCTCATCCAACCTTGGTGTGACGTTGGCCCTGTTTAACTTTTGATAAGATTAAAAAAAGTGCGGCTGGAGTCATTCCTTCTACTCGAGAAGCTTGGGCTATATTTAAGGGTCTTTGAGCAAGCAATTTGTTTTTTAACTCGTTTGATAAACCAGACATAGACTGATAATCAAAATTATGGGGTATTTCTATAGCCTCATCCCTTTTAATAGCTTCTATATCCTTTTTTTGCCGGTCGATATAGTTGGAATAGAGCGCATCCCTGTGAACCTGTTGCTGAATGTCCTTGTCTATCGTTAATAGCCTACTGTCAAAGCCCGTTATGCTACTGAACGTAACATTAGGAAATGCTAATATTTGCTTTAGATCTCTTTTATTACCATCTTGGCTAACGGAAATGCCCTGAGCTACCAATTGATTTGGTGTAAATTTATTTTCAGATAGTATTTTATTACATATTTCTATCTTTTTGGCTTTTTCTAAAAAAGTATTCTTTCTAAAAGAGGAAATGCAATTAAGTTTTATGCCCTTGGGCGTCAATCGTTGATCTGCGTTATCTGCTCGTAAAGAAAGCCTAAATTCAGCGCGCGACGTAAACATTCTATAAGGTTCACTTACGCCTTTAGAAGTTAAATCATCTATCATTACACCTATATAACTATCAGATCTCGAGAAAATGATGCGGTCTGTTTCATGTGCAACTGCTGCAGCGTTTAATCCTGCGACCAAACCCTGAGCGGCCGCCTCTTCATATCCTGTTGTACCGTTAATCTGTCCTGCTAAGTAAAGGCCACACACACCATCAACACTTAAAGTTAACGACAAAGAGCGAGGATCTACGTAGTCATACTCTATTGCATAACCTGGTTGCAAGATTTCAGCTTTCTCCAAGCCCTTGATCGACCGAACGTATTCTTCCTGCGTTTGCTGAGGCAGTGATGTAGAAATTCCATTTGGATATATGGTATCAACTGAAAGACCCTCTGGTTCTAAAAATACCTGATGCGAAATCTTGTCCCTAAATCTAACTATTTTATCCTCTATCGAGGGGCAGTAACGCGGGCCTACGCCATCTATATGGCCTCCATACATAGCTGATTTTGTTATGTTTTTTTCTATAATCTCATGTGTTTTCTCATTCGTAAACGTTATTCCACATGAGATTTGCTTTGCCACGGGCTCTTTTGAGAGAAACGAAAACATCGTTGGATCAGCATCACCGGGTTGAACCTCTAACTCATCCCAATTAATCGACTTACCTTTTAATCTTGGGGGCGTTCCTGTCTTTAGCCTACCAAGTTTTAAACCAAAGCCCTCTATTTTTTCTGCAAGCTTCAGCGAGGGACTTGATCCCATTCGGCCCGCTGAGTAACTATCTTCACCTATATGAATCCTACCACGAAGAAATGTTCCTGTCGTGATAATAGTAGACTTTCCATAAATTTGAGATCCGTCAGCTAGAATTATACCCTTTACTTCCTTCTGTGATCCTAGAAGGTCAACAACCTCACCCTCTATAATATAAAGGTTTTCTATCTTGCTTAGAGCGCGCTTGATTGACTTTTGATATAATGAGCGATCAGCTTGAACCCTTGGCCCCTGGACAGCCGGTCCTTTTTTTCGGTTTAATAACCTAAACTGAATACCTGCCTCATCTGCAGAACTGGCCATAATACCGTCTAGAGCATCAATTTCTCGGACCAGGTGACCTTTTCCAAGCCCACCTATAGCGGGATTGCACGACATTATACCTAGATCAGAAGCCTTCAGAGTAACCAAGGCTGTGACAGCGCCCATTCTTGATGCTGCTGCAGCCGCTTCACTGCCAGCATGCCCTCCACCAACAACAATTACGTCAAATTGTTTCACGTGAAACACTCCTTACTTTCCTAAACAAAAAGACGAAAAAATCTCATCTAGGATGTTTTCTACATCAACTTTACCAAATAATTCATCTAAGGTGTAGGTTGTTTGTCTTAATTCTTCTGCAGCCAATTCATAGAAGGCTTGGCCATCTTTAATAAATGCTTTGGCTTTGTTTATTTTACTTATCGCACTATCTAATGCCGCTTTATGTCGAAATCGTGTTGCTAAGCCCTGGTTTTGAACCTTTTTCCCTAACTCTCTCTTAATAGAGTTCACCATATTATCTAGTCCATAACCAGTAACAGCAGATACCCCATCAAGCAGTTGTCCGTTATCACATTTTGATACGAATTTTAGCACATTTTTATTTTCTATTTCGAGCGGTATTTCTCCATTCTCTGTAAGCACAACGACTAAATCTGAAGAATTAGCCTTCTCTATCGCCCTATTGATACCCTTTGTTTCTATAAGATTACCTGTCTCCCTCAATCCAGCTGTATCCATCAACGTGACAGGCAAGCCACCTAAATCCATCCTAACTTCTATAATATCTCTAGTGGTCCCAGCCTCTTCTGATGTAAGGGCTGCCTCTCTGCCTGCCAGTGTATTTAAGAGCGTAGATTTACCTACGTTAGGCCTACCTACTATAGCTACTTCAAAGCCAGTTCGTATGCGCTCTGCAACACTTGTACTTTTTGACTCATCTTTTAAGTCATTGTTTACATTATATAAAATTTCTAAAACATCTTTTGAAACATCCGTAGGAACCTCTTCATCGGCAAAGTCTATAGTGACCTCTATCAAAGCCATTGCTTTGATTATCATTGACCTCCACTCTTGAGCTCTTTCCCCTAATTTACCAGAGAGAACCTGAAGCGCTTGTATTCTTTGGGCTTCTGTTTCAGCGTCTATTAAGTCTGCAAGACCTTCTATTTCTGCTAGGTCAAGTTTTTCATTTGTAAAAGCTCTGCGCGTAAACTCACCTGGCAAAGCCTGGCGATAATTTTTTAATTTTGAAAGTGTTTCAAGTGTTTTTTGAATAACAGCTATACTTCCATGCAAGTGCAGTTCTACTATATCCTCACCCGTAAAACTATGGGGCCCTTTAAATGGGATGACTAGAGCCCTATCGAGATGCAATCCTTCATCTGTATATAAATCACGAAGCTGTGATTTTCGTAGATCTATATTAGAATTCTTACACAGCGCATTTAATGATTGAAAAGCTTGTGGACCTGAGATTCTTATGACTGCCACTCCTGCGCGACCCGGTGATGTGGCAAGCGCATAAATAGTATCAGCCATAAAAAGTTCCCAGATTAAGTGTTCATAGAATCAAAAAACTCAGAATTTGTCTTTGTTTGTTTTAACTTGGTTAAGAGAAATTCTATCCCGTCTGTCGTACCCATTGGGTTTAAAATACGTCGAAGCACAAACGTTTTTTGTAAATCAACTTTATCTATAAGAAGTTCTTCTTTTCTTGTGCCTGACTTTAATATGTCTATTGCTGGGAATGTTCTTTTATCAGCAATTTTCCTATCTAAAACAATTTCACTGTTACCTGTTCCCTTAAATTCCTCAAAAATAACCTCATCCATTCTACTACCTGTATCAATCAATGCAGTCGATATAATAGTTAATGAGCCACCTTCCTCTATATTCCGCGCTGCCCCAAAGAACCTTTTTGGTCTTTGGAGAGCATTTGCATCTACTCCGCCTGTTAAAACTTTACCTGAAGAAGGTATTACTGTGTTGAAGGCCCTTCCTAAACGAGTAATAGAGTCCAAAAGAATAACAACATCTCGTTTATGCTCAACAAGTCGCTTTGCCTTTTCTATAACCATTTCAGATACTGCTACATGCCTTGTAGCTGGCTCGTCAAAGGTAGATGAAATCACTTCTCCTTTTACAGATCTCTGCATATCAGTAACTTCTTCTGGCCTCTCATCTATAAGTAAAACTATGAGATAACACTCTGGGTGATTTTGCTCTATGCTATGCGCTATATTTTGCAGAATGACAGTCTTACCAGTTCTAGGTGGTGCAACAATAAGTGATCGTTGACCCTTACCAATGGGTGCTACTAGATCTATAACCCGCGCTGATTTATCTTTAACCGTTGGATCTTCTATTTCCATAATAAGGCGCTCATCTGGATATAGTGGTGTGAGATTATCAAAAGCTATTTTATGCTTTGCTTTATCAGGATCCTGAAAATTAATTTGGTGGGCTTCTATCAACGCAAAGTATCGCTCACTATCTTGTGGTGCCTTTATTAAACCCACTATGGTATCACCTGTTCGTAGTGAATTTTTTCTGATCATATCTGGCGAAACGTATATATCGTCTGGACCGGGTAAATAATTAGCTTCTGGTGACCTTAAAAATCCAAAACCGTCTTGTAATACTTCAAGAACACCATCGCCAGCGATTTCCCAACCTTCATCTGCTCTT
Organism: Paracoccaceae bacterium; assembly: GCA_003332035.1. Taxonomy (GTDB): domain Bacteria; phylum Pseudomonadota; class Alphaproteobacteria; order Rhodobacterales; family Rhodobacteraceae; genus Salinivivens. Next base: position 43,345 of record QOQI01000001.1, on the reverse strand, counting down.
TCGCGTAAGATCTGAAACATAATTTCACCCTTCCGCATAGTCGAAGCATTTTCTATTTCCAGATCTTCCGCCATAGAAAGAAGATCTTTAGGGCTCTTAACTTTTAAATCAGATAGATTTAGGCGAGTAGGAGTCATACAGATACCTGCTAGTTAATAAAAAATTGAAATTCGACACAGAAGAGCGCCGTGAACTTTCGGTACACTGAGTACCAATTTGAGTCAACTTGTTTAGATTTTAATAAGTACCTACATTTTTTCCAGGCGATTAAGATAATCAAACCCTTCTCTGTTCAATAAAAAACAAAAATTAGTTATTTTGAACAAAAAAATAAAAACCACGTAATAAAAAAATATTTATTTAAAAAGTAGTTGATGTAGTAGAGAATAAGAAAATGTGGATTAAATTTAACCAACATTTTATCCCAAAAAATATTATTAATAAGTAACTAAAAAATATAAGAAAAAAACTTTAACTAACAGATTGTGGGTTTTTATTTAAATAGATAATCACAGAGGATAAAAAGTAAGTTATTTACTCCAAAGTGAATAAATAATTAAAATATCGAAAAAAAATTATTGTGCTAATAAACCCAATGAAACAGAACATATCTTATCCACAAAAACATACATGGTTTTATTAATGGACGGAGAACTTATACTAGCATCTTCTTCTGAAGTGAGAAAGGAATTACTAGAAAAGTCAAATATATCTTTCTTGTCTGTCAAGCCAAATATAGATGAGGATGCTGTAAAAACTTCTTTATTGAACGAAAATTATTCACCCCGCGACATAGCAGATGCACTGGCAGAATTAAAGGCTAGTAAGATTTCCTTAAAAAACCCAGATAGTTTGGTATTAGGTTGTGACCAGATCTTAGAATTCGAAGGCCTTATACTGAAGAAACCATCCTCTAAAAATATCGCTGTCCAACAGTTAATGAAAATTTCAGGAAAAAAGCATACTGCATATTCTGCAGCGGTTATTTTTGAAAACGCTCGGCCCATTTGGCGCTTCGTTGGTAAAGCAGATCTATTTTTAAAAAATAATAGCGAGCGGTATATTTATGACTATGTAGATAGAAATTGGGATAGTATTAAAAACAGTGTGGGTGGATACAAAATAGAAGAAGAAGGTTGTCGTTTGTTCACAAGAATTAATGGTGATCATTTCTCTGTTTTAGGTTTGCCGTTACTAGAAGTTATAAATTTCCTGTGTATCCGAGGTGTAATAGATGGGTGAGGTAAGACCACTTTTAGCAGCTGTTCTAGGTAACCCAATATCACATTCAAAATCACCTAGAATGCATAACTATTGGTTAAAGCAAAGAAACATAAACGGTTATTACATACCAATAAAAGTTGAAGTAGAAGATTTCGAAAGAACGATACGCTCACTAATGGATATGGGTTTTTCTGGAGTTAATGTTACTATACCTCATAAGGTATCAGCCCTTAAGATAGCAGATGAAAGCTCAAGTATCGCTAAATACATAGGCGCAGCAAATACTTTAATATTTACAAAGGAAAAAGAAATATATGCTGATAACACAGACGCTTTCGGTTTTCTAAATAACATACGATGTAAATATCCGAGCTGGAATCCAAAAAAAGGAACGTCAGTAGTATTAGGAGCAGGAGGAGCAAGTAGAGCCGTCATAGCGGCATTACTATCAGAAGGCTCAGAAAAAATAATAGTTTTAAATAGGACTATAGAAAAAGCAGAAGTGTTAAAGAGAGATTACAATAACAAGATTACCGTCGAGCCCTGGGAGCACCTAAATGATATAGTAGTGTCTAGTAGTAATATTATAAATACAACCTCACTGGGAATGAACGGCAAAACATTTATTCCTGTAAACCCAAAATTTATACCAAAAGAAGCTCTCGTCTCGGATTTAGTATATACGCCTATAGAAACAAACTTGTTAAAAATGGCAAAGAGTAGGGGGTCCAGAACTGTTGATGGGCTGGGTATGTTAATTCACCAAGGGATACCAGGTTTTGAAGCGTGGTTTGACCAAACACCTTTAGTTACTGAAGAGCTCAGAAAGATATTGTTAAAATGAAATTCAAACTTGGTCTGACAGGATCAATGGGTATGGGTAAAACAAGCACTGCTGTTCTGTTTGCAAAATACAATTGCGGGGTGTGGGATGCTGATAAAGCTGTTCACAGACTCTATGGAAAAGGTGGCGACGCTGTAAAACCAATAGCTAAGCATTTTCCAAAAGCTACAACAGATGGCTCGGTAAATAGGATGGAGCTAAAAAAATATTTAAGCAAAAATTTTGATCAAATAACGCTATTAGAAAATATTGTTCACCCTTTGGTATCGGCAGATAGGGAAAAATTTATAGAAAAAACAAAATTTAAGATCAATGTGTTCGACATACCGTTGTTGTTTGAGACGGGTTCTAACAAAATCATGGATAAAGTAGCGTGTGTATTCGTTTCTAAGGCTATACAAATGGATAGAATAAGGTCACGAAGATCTATGGCAGAAGACCAAATAGAAAAAATTATAAAACAACAGATGCCAATAGAAGAAAAATGCAGGTTATCAGATTTTGTCATAGAAACGTACAATGAAAAAGATACTGAAAAACAAGTTGTAAATATAATTAAACAAATAGAAGGTTATCTAAGTGCGTGAAATAGTTTTAGATACAGAGACTACAGGACTCGATCCCGTATCTGGTGATAGAATAGTGGAAATAGGAGCCGTTGAACTTTGGAACCACCTTCCTACAGGCAAGACATTTCATAAATATTTGAACCCTGAGCGTAATATGCCTGAAGAAGCGCAGGCCGTTCACGGTTTGACCGAGGAGTTTCTAAAAGATAAGCCTGTATTTTCTAAAATTGCAGAAGACTTCTTAACGTTTATAAATGGATCAAAGCTTATAATACACAATGCTTCATTTGATATGAAATTTATAAATGCAGAATTGGCGTTAGCTGACAAAAAAAGACTACCAGCTGACATGGCTATAGATACTCTGGCGATCGCACGAAAAAAATTTCCAGGGTCACCTGCTTCATTAGATGCATTGTGCAGGCGTTTTAATATCGATAATTCTGCAAGAACATTGCATGGAGCCTTATTAGATTCAGAAATCTTAGCAGAGGTTTATTTGGAGCTTATTGGGGGTCGTCAACCAGATTTTGGGCTATCTGATTCACACAACACCGGTGAAAGAAAATTCGATGTAGAAAGACAAGTATTTAAGCGGGCTAATCCATTAAAGCCGCGTTTAACCATTGAAGAGGAAGAGGCTCATACAGAATTTGTACAAAAACTTGGGGAAATGGCTATTTGGAATAAATTGATTATAAAACGCTAATTTTTAGTAGCTTTCTCCGCTTCTGCTTGACGCCGTGCTATTTCGTTTTGGTATAAAGCTAAAAAATTAATTTGTTCAAGGTTTAAGGGTGGAAAACCACCATCACGGGTCACATCGCCCACTATACGTCTTAGATATGGAAATAAAATCCTTGGGCACTCGATCATTAAGTATGGGTGGATTTGATCTTCCGGAACGCCAGTTACTTCAAATATACCACCATATTCTATTTCTAATATAAATAGCTTTGAATTTTCACTTTCTGAAGAGTTTTCTGTTTTAGCTGAAGAGACAACAGACAGTTTTATTAGAACTTCATATTGGTTTTCAGATTTCCTTTTTTTTGCATCCAGGTTAACCTTAACTTTGATATCGGGGGGCGTATTCGTATCTAGCCCTTTTTGAGCTAAAATATTTTCAAATGACAGATCTCTAATAAACTGGGCCAAAACCTTTGTATTTGGCTGAATTGACTGTTTTTGTTCTGCCATTTATAACTCCTGACTGCTTTTTGATATAATCGATTAATTTAATCACTTTTATGCGTTTTACTATTATTGGTCCATGGTGATTTTTCTTCTGGTTCTACTTCTTTGTAGTCTGTAACTTCTATATCTGAAAATTTACTTTTCTCACCTCCACCTTTCCCAGAAGATGAGTATTTCACAAAATTTACTTTGTTTTTTAGCCAGAAAAATGCAGCTTTTCTAATCTTTGGTAATAATAGTAAAAATCCAATAGTATCGGTAAAAAACCCAGGTGTTAAAAGTAAAGCACCAGCAAATAAAATCATTGCACCGTGTACTATTGGCTCTGTGGGGTTTTCTAATTCATTAAATTTACTCTGAATTTCTTTTAAAACGTTAATACCTTGTGTTTTAACTAAAAATGTACCCAAAATTGCAGTCAGTAAAATAATAAAAAGAGTGGGATAAACACCGATGAAACCACCCAGCATTATGAACAGCCAAATCTCCAAAAGTGGTATTAGGATAAATAGCAATAACAACCACATATTTTGATCTCCAATTTATCGGGTAGTGGACTTGTTGGGCCTTTGCACCTACATAGATAATGAGATAGATAATTTCTACCTATTCTTTGATTGAGGCTAAAATGAATCCTGCGCTAATAGAATTAATCATCCTGGCTGGAATAGCCGTGTTTTTATTTTTGAGACTTAGAAGTGTTCTTGGAACTCGGGAAGGGTTTGAAAAACCACGTATGCAGCCAAAAAATGAGGCACCTAAGCGAGACTTCAAGGTTATAGATGGTGGTGAAGATAAAGACATTACAGATAACGTTGAAAAAAATTCTAAATCTGCAAAGGCTCTGAAAACAATAAAAGAAAAAGACGAAACTTTTACGGTAAATGAATTTTTGTCAGGTGCTCGGTCTGCTTATGAGTGGATCCTTATGTCATTCGAAAAAAATGAAATTGACGACATAAGGGAGATTTTGAGTGAAGAGGTTGCTGAAGCTTTTGACTCAGTAGTAGAACAGCGAATTTCACAAGGTTTGACAATTGAAGCAGAATTTATTGGTGTTAGAGAGATGAAATTGGTAGATGCAAGCTATAATTCGAAGACAAATACGGCAGAGATAGCTGTCTCTTTTATTGGAGAAATGACTTCAGTTGTGAAAAACTCTTCTGGGGAAATAGTTGAGGGTGATTCAAAGCAAATCAAAAGACAAAAAGACACTTGGACGTTTTCTAAAGATATCCAATCCTCAGATCCAAATTGGCTATTAGTTGCCACCGGTGAATAACGCATAAATATTAATTAAATGTTTTACCCAAATATTGGGTGGGAAAGATATGAAAAAGCGCGACCTAAGCGATGATGAAAAAGAGTTATGGAAAGAATTTTCTAAGTCGACTAAGCCACTGCAACATCAAGATCAGAAAACTCAGGAGACAAAACCTGAGAAAAAGAAACGAATAAACCCTATAAATTTTAACGATCACGAAAAATATTCCCTTGGGGGTAAAGAAACCCTTTCACATGTAGATAAGGCGCAATCTTTACCTGTCTCGAGCATGGATTCTAAACTTCATACTAAAATGCGACAGGGAAAAATAAGACCAGAAGCAAAGTTAGACTTACATGGTCTAAATTTATCTCAAGCGCACCCCACCTTAACAAAATTTGTTCTGGACGCCCATGGTAAGGGTTTAAGACTTATCCTAATAATAACTGGCAAGGGAAGAAATACTGAAGACTATGATGTAATACCCAAAAGGAGGGGTGTTTTAAAAGCTACCGTCCCTAATTGGCTTGCTATGGAGCCTCTATCAAGCAAGATTCTTCAGATCACAAACGCTCACGTTAAACATGGTGGCGGTGGAGCTTTTTATGTATATCTAAGGAAAAAACGAAGAGTTTAGCCAAATAAACTAGAACATTAGACATTATAATATCAAACTTTGGATGCGTTAATGGAACTGACAGAAAATAAAATTATAAAATCAAAAAAGAATATTGTTTGGAGCGCTTTAATGTCACCAGAGGTATTGTCACAGTGCATTCCGGGGTGCCAACAAATGACAGGAAACCCACAAGATGGGTTTGAAGCGACAGTCGTTCAGAAAGTAGGTCCAGTTAAGGCAACCTTTAAGGGGAAGGTTTTGCTTTTAGATGTTTTATCAGAAGAAAGTTTAAGACTGAGTGGAGAGGGAAAAGGAGGCGCAGCAGGTTTTGCTAAAGGAGAAGCGACCGTCATTTTATCTGAAGATAACACATCTGAAGATAACACCACCACTACCTTATCTTATTCGGTAAACGCAAAGGTTGGTGGAAAACTTGCTCAATTAGGAAGTAGAATAATAGATGGTTTTGCCAAAAAAATGGCTGATCAATTTTTTGAAAACTTTAAAGCTACGGTTGAAGGAAAAGCTCTACCTGAAAAAGAAAAAAAAGGTTGGTTCAACAAATAAATTAAACCTCACACGCTACCCTGATAGATTTTAAGTTTACCCCATATGGATCAGGATCTAATACAGACCCATTTTTAAATACAGAAGATCCAGCAACAAGTATGTTTGCACCCGCCCGAGCACAAAGAGGAGCGGTGTCAGTGGTTATGCCTCCGTCAATTTCCAAGTGGATTGGTCGATCTGCTATCATTTCTCTAAGAGTTTGTATTTTTGTTAGTTGTGAGTGAATGAATTTTTGGCCCCCAAAGCCAGGGTTAACTGTCATAACACAAATTAAATCAATTTCATCCAATAGGTATTCTATACTTTCCGCAGGAGTGGACGGGTTTAGGGCTATTCCTGCTTTACATCCAGAAGCACGTATAGCTTGCATGGTTCTATGTGAATGGTTTCCAGCTTCAATATGGGCCGTTATTATATCTGCGCCTGTGTTAGCAAAAGTCGTGATATAATCATCAACATTTTCAATCATCAAATGTACGTCCATTATTGTCTTTATATGTGAACGGATAGCACTGCAAAGTGGCGGACCAAAAGTTATATTAGGTACAAAATGCCCGTCCATTACGTCAACATGGATCCAGTCTGCGCCTTGGCTTTCCACGGCTTCAATTTCTTTACCAAAATTTGCAAAATCTGCTGAAAGAATAGACGGTGCTATTTTTATTGAACGATCAAAGCTCATATTGCTATCCTCACTTTGTGTTAGATAAGCCATACAATTTAAAAATTAAAACCTCAACTATTAGTCATTTGGTGACTTAAGAGTTTCAGTTAAGTAATATTAATAAAATTAAAAAGGTTAAAGACAGTGTTGGCAAACCCCATAAAAGAAATCAAAGATAGTCTTGCTAAAATAAGACCTTATATTGTTAAAACACCCACGTTTGAAACATTATCGTTTGGTCAACAAATAGATTTAAAGTTGGAACAGCTACAACATACAGGTAGTTTTAAATGTAGAGGAGCATTTAACTCACTTTTAGATAACGAGAAAGCAAAACAAGGGGTGGTTGCTGCTTCTGGTGGAAATCATGGTGCCGCTGTTGCTTACGCCGCCCAAAAACTAGGTATAAAATCACATATATTTGTACCAGAACTATCCGGCAAAACAAAAATAGAATTAATTAAAAGAACGGGTTCTAATTTAACAATAGTACCTGGTACATATGCAGAAGCATTGGAAGCAGCAAACAATCACCAAAAAGAAACAGGCGCCGTATCAGTTCACGCTTATGACTCAAGAGAAACCATTATTGGCCAGGGGACACTTTTTTGTGAGTGGGAAAACCAAGGTCTAGAAGCAGACACTATTATAATTGCCGTGGGCGGCGGCGGGCTGATTTCTGGCGCTATTTCGTGGTTTCAAAAAAGAAAGAAAATAGTGGCAGTCGAACCCGAAAATTGCCCTACTCTAAATGTAGCATTAAAAAAAGGTAAGCCGTCTAGTGTCGCAGTGTCTGGAATTGCAGCAAATGCATTGGGGGCAAAATCAATTGGAAATATTTGCTTTAGTCTGTCGAAAGAAAATCAAATAGAGAGTTTGGTTATATCAGATGATGATATCAAATCGGCCCAGAGACTTTTATGGGAAAACCATAGAATGTTTGTAGAGCCAGCAGGAGCAGCGGCATTGGCGGCCATTATTTCTGGAAAGTATAAGCCAAAGATTGAAGAAAAACTGGCTGTCTTAATTTGTGGCGCAAATCCAAATACAATACCAGAATTTTAATCTGGCATTGTATCATTTTGTTTCGCTGTTTATAGGGTCAGAAAATTTTGAGGAGCTAGAAGATGTCTAATGCTATGTTAGAAAGCGAAATAGAGGCGGCGTGGAACTTAAGAGATACCATAAACCCTAGCACCAAAGGTAAATTTCGTGATGCCATAGAAGAAACTTTGGAAGCTTTAGATAAGGGAAATCTTCGTGTAGCAGAAAAAACAAATGATAATGTTTGGCAAGTTAATCAATGGGCAAAAAAAGCGGTGCTTCTTGGCTTTAGGATTAAAGACATGGAGATTCAAAGTGGTGGCCCACAGTCCTCAGGATGGTGGGACAAAGTGGATAGTAAATTCAAAGGCTGGAGTGACGAAGCTTGGAAAAAGGCTGGTTTCAGAGCTGTTCCTAATTGTGTCGTAAGAAAATCAGCATATATAGCGCCGGGTGTTGTTTTAATGCCTTCCTTCGTAAATTTAGGTGCATATGTTGATGAGGGAACTATGGTTGACACATGGGCTACAGTAGGAAGTTGCGCCCAAATAGGTAAAAATGTTCACCTCTCTGGGGGGGTTGGTATTGGGGGTGTTTTGGAACCAATGCAGGCTGGGCCTACTATAATAGAGGATAATTGTTTTATAGGCGCAAGATCTGAAGTTGTAGAAGGTTGCATAGTTCGGGAGGGATCTGTCCTGGGAATGGGAGTTTATATAGGGCAATCTACTAAAATAGTAGATCGAGAAACTGGAGATGTCATGTTTGGGGAGGTTCCGCCGTATTCTGTAGTTGTTTCTGGGTCCATGCCATCGAAAAATAATGTAAGTTTATATTGTGCTGTAATAGTAAAACGTGTTGATGAAAAAACTCGAAGTAAAACTGGTATAAATGAGCTATTAAGAGATTAGTAAAAGTTTTAATATTTTAGCGTCACAATAAATGACAAACAAAAAAAAGTCCGTTTATACTTTAATCGTTCAAGTAGGTCGTTCAAAAAACGATGGTCTTCCGGCTGGCTCAACAGGAGCTGGTTTATTATGTTACGCAAGTGGTATCGACGAACCAGAGGCTGTGAGAGAAACTGTTGCAATTCTCAAACAGGCAGATCTGGCACCACTAGATGTTACTGGCCACGGAACGGTTGAAGATCGATTAAAAGGTGGAGAAGAAATTGGTGAGGATGAGTTAAATCTAATGGAAAGAGCAGAAAATGAAAACAGCGTTATTGTAGCTCAAATGACACCATTTTTTGAGAACTGAAAAGATAAATGTCGAAAGCAGCTTTAATAGATTTAGACGGCACCTTATCAGATTCAGGTTTAGCTATTATTAAATCTATCAATTACGCTTTAGAAAACTTAGGATATGAGAAGTTGCAAGGAGATACCTCATGGGTCGTCGGCCCTTCACTTTGGCCAACTTTTATTAAGCTTGGAATAAAAGAAAGCGAATTAGAGCAAGCTATTTCACTGTATAGAAAGTGTTATACTGAGGGCGCCATGTATGAAGGATTTTTTTATCCTGGGATCCTAGAACAGCTTAGTACTCTTAAAAGGCAGGGGTACTTATTAGCCTTAGTAACATCCAAACCAATTTCTTATGCTGGAAAAATAACCAAGTATTTTGGAGCATCAAACTATTTAGATTTTGAGTTTGGTTCTGAATTAGATGGAACGCGTTCCGACAAAACAGAATTAATAAATTATGCGTTGAGGGAAGCTAATTTAGTTTCTAAAGACGCTGTTATGGTTGGTGACCGTAGTTACGATATGATTGGAGCAATAAATAATAAAGTACTTGGTTTAGGTGTTCTTTATGGATACGGGAATAAAAAAGAGCTTTTGAACTCAGGAGCAAGCCATCTAATTGAAACCCCAAAGGACTTTGCAAACGATATTATGCAAGCTTTACCCTTGAGGAATGATTAAAATGAAAATTGATCCAGTATCCCTAACCGCAGATCTTGTTCGGTGCCCGTCTGTTACACCTGAGGAAGGTGGTGCAATAGATTTATTAGAGCAATTACTGGAGAAAAATGGTTTTTCTTGCACCAGAATAGTAAGAGGGCAGGTCAGTAACTTATTCGCTAAATGGGGAACTGGGAGAAACGGAAGAGTTTTTGGTTTCAATGGTCATACCGATGTTGTTCCAGTTGGCGACTTATCTTCCTGGACAGTTGATCCATTTGGTGCAGAAATAAAAGAAGGCTATTTATATGGTCGTGGAGCAACCGACATGAAATCAGGTGTCGCTGCATTTGTTGCTTCTGCAATTGATTTTGTAAACAATAAACCTCCAGACGGTTCTATCGTAATTACCATTACAGGAGATGAAGAGGGTGAAGCGGTAGATGGAACAGTAGCCATTTTAGATTGGATGAAACAAAATGGTGAGAAGATAGACCATTGCTTGGTCGGCGAACCAACGTCACCCTCACAAATGGGTGAGATGATGAAAATTGGACGCCGTGGGTCAATGAATGCAAAAATAACGGCAATAGGTATTCAGGGCCATTCAGCCTATCCTGATCGAGCCAACAATCCGATTGTGGCGATGGTAAAACTATTGGATAAACTAGAGTCGCATCAACTAGATGTTGGGACGGAACATTTTGATCCATCCACTTTAGCAATAACCTCTGTTGACACAGGCAACAAAGCATCAAACGTTATACCAGCCGTTACTAAAGCAGCAGTAAATATAAGGTTCAATGATAGCCATTCAGGCTCTTCCCTTGTTTCTTGGCTGAAAGATGAGATAGAAAAAGTTTCTGCAGAGTATGGGATTAAATTTGAGACTGATTTTAAAATATCAGGGGAAAGTTTTATTACACCTCCTGGCGAATTATCTGACTTTATTTCTGAAGCTGTAAAAAAAGAACTTGGTGTGACGCCTAAGCTGTCAACAACGGGTGGAACATCAGATGCTAGATTTATAAAAGATATGTGTCCTGTAACCGAATTTGGCCTAGTTGGAAAAACAATGCATGCTGTTGATGAAAAGGTTGAAACAAAGCAAATTAATCAGCTGAAAGAAATTTACTATCGGATTCTCGAGGCATATTTTGAGAAAACCTAAGGCTTGCCTGGTTATTATGGCAAAAGAGCCTTTGCCTGGAAGGGTTAAGACGAGATTGGCCAAAGAGGTTGGGTCTACGGTAGCTGCTTGGTGGTTTCGGCACCAACTTAAAAAGACAATAAGGAATCTAAACGATCCAAGATGGGATATAATCATTTCTTTAAGCCCAGATTTTTTTGTTAAAAAAAGTAAGGTTTGGCCATCTAAAATCAAATGTATTCCACAAGGTAGAGGTGACTTGGGACACAAAATGAGAAACATATTGAGGCTTTTTTTCAATCGCCCCGTTTGTATAATAGGTGGTGATATACCAGGTATTACAAGATTGGAGATATCGAAAGCCTTTAAAAAGCTAGCATCAAGAAAATTCGTTATTGGTCCAGCTGAGGATGGTGGGTTTTGGTTAATTGGTCACCAGGGAAAACCCCCAACAAAACTTTTTGATGGAGTTAGGTGGTCGTCTCCTTGGGCATACTTGGATACTATAGAAACTTTTGAGGGCCGATCATTTTCTTGCCTTTCTAAATTACGAGATGTCGACAGCTTGTTGGATTTAGAAGCATTAAAAGTGAAATGTCACAATTAGAAAAAGGCAGTAGGCAGGATTTGTTTATGAGCAAACTACCAACAAAAAAACAAATTTTAGATTGGATAAGCGAAAACCCAAAAAAATCCAATAAGCGAGAAATTTCAAAGGCCTTTGGAATTAAAGGAGCTGTGCGTATTGAGCTAAAACGAATATTGAAAGAACTGGCGCAAGAGGGCAAAATAGAAAAAAAGAAAAAGACTTTTGAGGACCCAAACCAGCTTTCACCTGTTTCTATTTTGCAAATGATGGCAAGCACTAGCGATGGTGATCTTTTTGCAAGGCCAGTTGATTGGCAAGGAAGCCAACCTGAACCAATTGTTTTAATGGTTCATAGCTCTTCTGACCCAGCTTTGGGATATGGTGATCGAGTACTTGCTAAAACTTCATTAGTTTATGGTGAGCAACACCAGTATGAAGGCCGAATTATAAGACTTTTGAACAAACCTTCAAAAAACATACTGGGGGTTTACAAAGAACTTTCCGAGGGTGGTCGTATACACCCAATAGAAAAATCAGGAAGAGAATGGCGAGTTGAGATTTCAGATAATCTTGGAGCAAAGGATGGCGAACTTGTAGAAGCTGAGCAGCTGAAAAATCAGCGTATATCTGGATTATATGCAGCAAAGATTATTAATATAGTTGGTGATCCATCAGGACCCCGGGCCGTATCATTGATAGCGATACATCAGCACGGCATTCCAAACCAATTTCCAAAGGAGGTGCTACAAGAGTCTGAAAACATCAATTTTTTAGAAGCTTTACCTAGGGATGATTTAACTAAAATACCATTTGTTACAATAGATCCATCAGATGCTAGAGATCATGACGATGCTGTTTATGCTCATGCAGATGAGGATCCTAGTAATCAAGGAGGTCATGTTTTATGGGTGGCGATAGCTGACGTGGCCCATTTTGTGAAACCAGGTAGTGCTTTGGATAAAGAGGCCCAAAAGCGGGGAAACTCTACCTATTTTGCTGATAGGGTTGTACCAATGTTGCCAGACAGACTTTCAGGAGATTTGTGTAGTATTCATGAAGGCGTTGAGCGCCCTTGTTTAGCTGTTTGTATGACAATTGATAAATCCGGCAATAAGTTGAAACAAACATTTTACCGAGGAAACATTAAAAGTGTTGCATCGCTAAACTATGAAGAAGTGCAAAAAGCAATCGATGGAAAAGTAAACGAGAGCGTAAGGCCTTACCTCGATAAGGTTATAAGGCCTCTTTATAATTCCTATACGTGTTTAAAAAAATCAAAAGAAACTCGCCAGCCACTTGATTTAGACTTACCCGAGCGAAAGGTGGAGTTGTTTAAAAACGGAAAAGTCAAAAAGATCGTTTTCAAAGAGCGTTTTGATTCACACAAGCTGATAGAAGAATTTATGATTTTGGCAAATGTTGCTGCAGCTGAGGAACTTTTTAAAGCCAAAAGTGAACTCCTATATAGAGTCCATGAAGAACCAACGCCTGAAAAACTGAAAGCCTTAAGGGAGGTTGCCCAGTCGGCTGGTTTTAATTTAGCAAAAGGCCAAGTTTTAAGAACAAGTCACCTGAACGATCTACTTGCAAAGTCAAAACAGGGTGAGCTCTCTGAGCTAATTAGCATGACTACGCTTCGTTCAATGTCTCAAGCTTATTATAGTAGGGAAAATTTTGGACATTTTGGTTTAGCATTAAAAAAATACACGCATTTTACCTCCCCAATCAGGCGTTATTCAGACTTAATAATTCACAGAGCTTTAATTAGCGCCTTGGGTTTTGGGTCTGATGGCTTGCACGAAATGGATGCAGAAAAACTTGAGGAAACAGCGCAGCATATTTCAAATACTGAAAGAAGATCAATGGTTGCAGAAAGAGATACTATTGATCGTTATCTTGCAGCGTATTTATCAGAAAAAGTGGGAAATGAGTTCGAAGGAAAAGTAAGTGGCGTGGCAAAGTTTGGCTTTTTTGTTAGGCTGAATGATAGTGGGGCAGAAGGCATAGTACCTATTAGAACATTGGGAACAGATTATTATCATTACGACTTAAGAACTAATACTCTGAAGGGTTCTCAGTCAGGCCACATCATAAGCCTGGGGCAAAAAGCAATAGTAAGGCTGAAAGATGTTGATCCATTAGCTGGGGGTATCGCTTTTGAAGTTTTAACAATTGATGACAAGAAAATTCCCAATATACAAAGAAAGCGAACCTCAAAAACTATTCGTCGAAAGGTAAATAGAAACAAAATGGGTTCTGTTAAAAGAAAGAAGAAAGAAAAAAGGTCCTCAGGGTGAAATGAATTTCAATGAGTTTTTAGAAAAAGAGGCTCTTTCTTTTAAAGATAAAGTAATTTTTAATAAAGAGGTTCTCTTCCAAGATGAAAATCAAAGCCAACATCTATTAAGTCTGCAAAAATATTTAGAAAAAACAGTTACCAAAACGCGCGTCGATGCTGGAAAAGAAAAACTTAAAATCTGGGAAAACCAATTAAAAAAAATACAAAAGGATTGGGGAGTACCTCCTGAAGTAATAATAGCAATATGGGGAATAGAAACTAATTTTGGCGAAATACTTGGCGGATATCGGGTTGTAGATTCTTTGGCCACACTTGCTTTTGGTGCAAGGGAAAAAAAAAGAAGAGTTTTTTTTAAGTCTGAACTTTTAGCTCTAGAAGCGATTAAAAATGAAAAAGGTATAGAAGTTGAAAGCCTGATGGGCAGTTGGGCTGGAGCTTTTGGGCATACCCAATTTATGCCAACCACTTATTTAAAGTTTTCTGCTCCCTTTGAAAGTAAAAATGTTCCAAACATATGGAATAAAGAAAACCCTTTGGATGCGTTCTCTTCTGCAGCTTGCTATTTAAAAAATGTAGGTTGGGCGGAAGAAGGGTTTATCTTGAAAAAAGTAAATAAACCAAAAAATATAAATTATTTAAAAACAGGAATAAACTTAACACGAGAGAAAGGTTTTACCGCTCCCTTTGGGCATTCTGGGCCTCATTTTAAATTTGGCAAAAACGCATCTGCGATTTTTCATTATAATAGATCTGAGCTTTATGTTTTTAGTGTTTGGGTTTTTTCATCCGCTTTGGAAAACAACCTACAAAAAATTTTATGGCCAAAAAACCGTGAACAAATCAGTTCTTCAGAAACCTTGGTCATGCAAGAGCGGTTAACGCTTTTGGGTTATGATACTTTCGGTGCAGATGGAAAATTTGGCAATAATACAAAGAAAGCCTTAATAGGTTTCCAGAAAACTATTGGTCACACGCCAGATGGGTTTCCAGATAAAGTAATTTTTAAAAAATTACTTTCTCAGCCCTCGCCATAAGGAATCCAAACACTTTTTGTTTCTGTTGCGGCATCAAGAAACATCTCTCCTTCCGCCCTTTTGTCTAGCCAATCAATATTTTTAAGGCACCAAGTACGCTTTATATTGTTCGCGGATTCTAACTCAATAATCTTAGTTATATCTTCTTCGGAAAAAGACCAAACAGAGTCGACATCCATATGACTGGCCACGTGTGAGGCTAGCTCTAGATGGCTTCCAGTTAATATATTTACAACACCAGGAGGAATGTCTGATGTCTCTAATATTTGATAAAAGTCTGTTGCCGTCATTGATGCAATAAAAGGTGAAATCGTAGTAATTCGGTTTCCCATCGCTATCGCTGGGGCGATACAAGAGATTAATGAAAGTAGAGGTTTGTTTGGTGGACAAAAAGCTATTATATTTCCGATGGCTTCTCGCATTGTTAAGCCCACACCCCTTACTGGAACACCGCTAATTGTACCGTCAAATTTGTCAGCCCACGCCGCATATGTAAAAAGGCGCCTAATAGACAGTTCAACCTCTTTTGAGCCATCTTTTTGGCCAGACATTTGGTTTATACGTTTTGCGAACTCTTCTCTTCTGGCGTGAAGGTTTTCTGCCATAAAATAAATTATCTGAGCTCTCAAATGTCCAGAGGAAGTAGACCAACTATAGGCCTTATTCATTGCTTCAACAGCATTTCGAATATCTTTTCTATTAGCAGCTGAGGCATGTCCGGCAAAGTTTTTTGATGCATCAAAAACTTTCTGTGAGTAACCGCCATCGGGCCTTGTCTGTTTTCCACCAATATAAAGCTTAGCCGTTCTGTCCAAACCCAGAGTTTCTTCACGCGAATAGCTCTGTGGGCTTTTGTTTTTTTGTACGGTAAAATTTATGGAATGCTTTAAATAGCTTTTTAATCCATTCCATCCGCCTTCACGGCCAAAGCCGCTTTCTTTAACTCCACCGAAGCCAATTGCGGCATCAAACATGTTGGTTCCGTTTACCCAGATGACCCCAGCTTTTATTTTTGGTGCTAAGCCTAAAGCTAAATTAATATTCTCGCTCCATATACTTGCTGCCAAACCATAGGTGGTATCGTTTGCCAAGTCAGAGGCTTCTTTCGGTGTCCTAAAGGTTGTGCTTACTAAAACAGGTCCAAAAATTTCTTCTTGCATTAATTTATCAGAGGGAGAAAGGCCTGTAATTAGAGTTGGCCGATAGAAAAGACCCCCTTTTGGCAAATCACATTCAGCGTGATAAACACTACCTTCTGTTTGAGATACTAGCTTTCTTATTTTTGATAATTGAGACTTATCAATAATTGCACCCATATCTATAGATTTGTCGAGAGGGTACCCAACTCGCAGTTTGTTCATTCTTTTTCGGATTTTCTTGTGAAACCGTTCTTCTATGCTTTCATGAACTAAAAGCCTTGATCCAGCGCAACAGACTTGACCTTGGTTGAACCATATAGCATCCACCAAGCCCTCTACAGCACTATCTAAATCAGCATCGTCAAAAACAATAAAGGGTGATTTTCCACCTAATTCCAGCGTTAGAAATTTCCCTGTGCCGGCAGTTCTCTTTCTTATTATCCTGCCAACTTCAGTTGATCCAGTAAAAGCAATTTTTTTAATATCAGGGTGACCAACAATCATTTCCCCAACACTACCATCGCCAGTAATAATATTTACAACACCGTTTGGTACCCCAGCCTCAATACAAATTTCAGCAAATAATAATGCAGTCAAAGAGGTGTATTCAGCTGGTTTTAAAACAACTGTATTACCTGCTGCTAAAGCGGGTGCGATTTTCCATGCCAACATTAACAGTGGAAAGTTCCAAGGTATTATCTGACCACATACCCCAATTGGTTCCATATCGTGGATCTTGGTTTTATATATTTGGGCAAGGCCAGCATGATAGTAGAAATGACGTTGGGCTAACGGTATATCAATATCTCGGGATTCTCTTATTGGCTTACCATTATCAATTGTTTCAAGCACGGAAAAAAGTCTTGAGTTCTTCTGTAAAAGACGTGCAATGGCGTATAGAACCTTAGCTCTCTCGTGTGGGTCGGCTTCAGACCATTCTTTAAAAGCATTTTTTGCCATTTTTACTGCGTTATTCACATCTTTGTCGGAGGCCTGGCTTAGACTGGCTATGAATTCTCCGTTAGAAGGGTTAACCGAGATAAATTCATTTTTAGGCTTGGTAAATTTGCCGCCGATGAAGTGGCCAAAAGAAGAGTTGTGCTCAAGTAACCATCTCTTTACTTCCTCTGGACTTTCGGGAGCTAACCCGTAGTCCATATCATCCAAAATTTTTTTAACAGACATTTTTACCCCATTGCATGTCGGTAAGAGGCGGAATATGCGCCAGTTATGTGATGTTCTAGCTGTCTTTCAATATCACCTAAAAGGCTGGAAGCGCCAAATCTGAATAATTCAGGATTAAGCCATTGATCGCCTAGCTCTTCTTTAATTAGACAGAGGTAAGTAAGAGCGTCTTTGGCTTTTGATATCCCTCCAGCTGGCTTATATCCAATTTTATATCCTGTTTTTTCATGATATTCACGAATTGCTCTAACCATTACCAAAGATACTGGTAGTGTAGCATTTATTGGCTCTTTTCCAGTTGAAGTCTTAATAAAGTCTGCTCCAGCCATCATACATACAGCAGATGCGCGAGCTACATTACGTAAAGTTCCAAGCTCTCCAGTTGCTAGAATTGTTTTCATATGAGCAGAGCCGCAAGCTTTTCTAAAATCTTTAACCTCATCGTATAAAGCTTTCCAGTTTTGCGTAAGGACGTGACGACGAGATATTACTATATCAATCTCACTTGCGCCGGCCGAAACGCTGTACTCTATCTCAGCAATGCGAAGTGGTAGTGGCGACAATCCAGCAGGGAAACCCGTTGATACCGAAGCAACAGGGATACCTGTGCCCCTAAGTTTTGATACTGCGGCCTCTATCATGTCATGGTAAACACAAACAGCACCAACCTTTATGCTGTCTAAGCCAAGCTTTTCTAAAATTGTTTTAGAAATTGGGTTTTTTGCTTTTGCACACAAGCGCCTAACGCGACCGGTGGTATCATCACCACTTAAAGTTGTAAGGTCCATACATTTTACGGCTTGCAGCAACCAAGCAGCTTGGTGCTGTTTTTTAATAGACCTTCTAGAGCCTATAGATGAAGCTCGCCTTTCAATTGCTGAAGTATTTGCCTGAATAGAAGAAACCCAGTCTAAATCTAAATCAACGCCTGTATTACGAGCAGTAATAGCCTGTGGCAAAAGAGTTAATTTTTTATTAGACTTTGTAGTCATAGGTTGCTCTCTAAAACAATTTTAACAATTACACGGCTTATATTTGATAACAAGACTGTGTAATTGATTAATTAACTATACTAAGCGTTAATTATTTTTCTTTATCAGCTTGCATAATCACTACCTTCATAATCCAAAATTTTCTTTAATTCTTCCAGATGTTGGTCGCCTTGGTTAGAATAGTTTTCAATCTCAGAGGCAGTTTTCTCAGCGACGTCATCAGGTATAACTCTTAATGGTTGGCCTGTTTGCAATGCCTTGATATAGGTCTTTGCTGCTCGCTCAAAGTAATAAAGCCTATTGAAAGTATCAGCAACAGAGTTCCCAGTTACCATAACCCCGTGGTTCCCCATTATTAGTACTTTTTTTTGTGGGTCTTTAAGTAACTTTGAGCACCTTTCACCTTCTTCTTCAAAAGCTAAACCACCATAACTTTCATCAATTACATATCGATTATAAAATATAGCGCAATTCTGATCTATTGGTGGTAATGAGCTGTCTTTTAAGCTGGCAATAACGGTCGCATAGATGGAATGAACATGCATTGCGCATCGGGCATGAAGACAGTTTCTATGAATTGCACCGTGCAAGCCCCAAGCGGTGGGGTCAGGTGCGCCTGGCAGATTAAGAGTATCCGGATCGTTGGCATCTACAACAATTAGTTCGGATGCTTTTATTCGTGAAAAATGAACTTGATTGGGGTTCATTAAAAATTTTGTTCCATCGTCATTTATTGAAAATGAGAAATGATTTGCTACGCCTTCATGTAAATCGAACCGGGCAGCCCATCTGAAGGCTGCAGCAAGATCCACACGCTCTTTCCAGTAACTAATATTTTGTATTATACTTTTGGTTAGCGACATAATTCCTCCAAGATTAAATACAATTAAAGAGCAAAATCTATTCACAGATACTAGTAGCTAAATAATAGAAATAACTAGTAAAAAATTAAACTAGCTTAAATTTGTTATACTTGTGTTATCATAGATTGGACTTAACGCTTTTGATTGTTGATTAAGCGGACCACTTCCAAGCGCTAACTTTGGGGATAGGGATGGAAAAACAAAAAATTATAACCCTTAAAAAAACAAAGGCAGAAATATTTTGGGACCCCACTAAAGCGGTCAAAAGGTTAATAGCTGATTATAAAAAAAGCATATATTTTCTGAGGGAAAACTTTGATAACTTCCTACAGCATGGATACCAAAATGAAAGGTATAGGGCATACTATCCGGAGATCTGCATAGAGGTAAAAAGTTTTGCTTCAATTGATAGCAGGCTTAGTTTTGGGCATGTCACAGAGCCTGGTATTTATACTGCGACGGTTACACAACCAGAATTATTCCAAAAATATTTAATTCAGCAAATATCCCTATTAATAGAAAATCATAAGGTTCCGATTACAATAGGGGTTTCAAAAACACCTATACCTTTACACTTTGCCATGAAGGGAAAGTTAGTTTCTAGCGCCAATAATGATATAGAAGAATTTCCACTTAGGGATGTTTTTGACGTACCTGACCTATCAACTACAAACGACAATATAGTAAATGGAGTCGGGCCAATTTCTAAAGAAGAGCCAAGTTCCTTGTGTCTTTTCACAGCGCAAAGAGTTGATTATTCTTTAGCAAGGCTAGACCACTATACGGCAACCGATCCAAAACATTTTCAAAACTTTGTTCTTTTTACGAACTATCAGTTTTATGTCGATGAGTTTGAACGTTTTGCTCGACAAGCATTAAACAACTCAGACAGTGGTTACGAAAGTTTTGTGGGTCCAGAGAACTTTGAAATAGTTTCCGCGAAATCTGAAATCCCCAAACCAAATAAACTTCCTCAAATGCCCTCTTATCATCTTAAAAGATCAGACGGTAATGGCATAACGCTTGTCAATATTGGCGTTGGGCCAAGTAATGCTAAGACTGCGACCGATCATATAGCTGTTTTGAGACCTCAAGCATGGCTAATGTTGGGTCACTGTGCCGGATTGCGAAATAGTCAGAGACTAGGTGATTTTGTTCTCGCTCACGCATATTTGAGAGAAGATAAAGTTCTTGATGAAGACTTGCCATCATGGGTACCCGTGCCAGCTCTGGCGGAAGTTCAAATCGCTCTAGAGCAAGCAGTTGCAGACATCACTCAGCTAAAAGGTTTTGATTTAAAGCAAATAATGCGTACTGGAACTGTTGCTACAGTAGATAATAGAAATTGGGAACTGCGTGAACAAACGGGACCTGTTCACAGATTAAGCCAGTCTCGTGCGATAGCGTTAGATATGGAAAGCGCAACTGTTGCTGCAAATGGATACAGATTTAGAATACCTTATGGGACTCTTCTATGCGTCTCCGACAAGCCTTTACACGGGGAGTTAAAACTCCCCGGAATGGCTTCTGAGTTTTACAAAACCCAGGTTTCACAGCATTTAAGCATTGGTGTTCGTACAATGGAAATACTACAAGAAATGCCATTAGGCCGGCTCCAAAGCCGTAAATTGAGGAGTTTTAATGAGACAGCCTTCCTTTAAATCATAAAAAAGGCAAAAAAATCCATTTTTTGTGTAATTTTTGACCACTATTAGTTGTGTCTGGGCACAATATGCAGTTAAAATACAATTACGAGGTCCAAAACTTGGGCAGTGTAAGGAGAAATATAATGTCTAAACCGATGACAAAAACACAACTAGTTGCGGCTCTGGCCGATGAAATGGGCTCAGATAAGAAGTCTGCAAGTGCAGCTTTGGATGCAGTATGTAATATAATTACTCGCGAGGTTTCAGGAGGCGGCGCTGTTGCTCTTCCTGGAGTTGGAAAAATCCTGTGCCGTGCGCGCCCAGAAAGAATGGTTCGCAACCCCGCTACTGGAGAGCAGTTCAAAAAAGCTGCAGATAAAGTAGTAAAAATGACTATAGCTAAAGCATTAAAGGATAGCGTAAACAGTTAATCTGCAAATCTTTGGTTAAAAAAGGGTCGCTTTCAGCGACCCTTTTATTTTTCTACCTACTTTAATAGTCCGCAGAAAGATTGAAAGACAACCTATGAATATTCGCGCACTTTTATTAGGCTTAGTTTTTGTGATCATCTGGTCATCAGCGTTTACTTCGGCCCGTATAATTGTCTTATATTCTTCACCTTTAGCTGCCTTATCAATTAGATTTTTTATTTCTGGCTTAATAGGTGTATTTATAGCCCTAGCCTTGGGACAATCTTTTAAGCTTACAAAATCCCAGTGGCGCGCAACTTTTGTTTTTGGATTATGTCAGAACGCTCTTTATCTGGGTTTAAATTTTGTTGCGATGCAATCCATTGAGGCTTCCCTTGCCTCAATAATCGCATCCACTATGCCACTTATGGTGGCCTTTGCTGGCTGGGTATTTGTTTCAGAGCGTCTTTCGCGCTCTGGTATAATAGGACTAGTACTTGGATTTGTTGGTGTAATGATAATTATGTGGGCCAGGCTAAACCAAGGTGTCGATATTTTTGGCTTAGTACTTTGTATTCTTGGAGCGTTAGCCCTTACTGTAGCCACTCTTACACTTAAAGATGCTAGTTCTGGTGGAAATATAATGATGATAGTAGGGCTTCAAATGCTTGTTGGTTCTGCAGTTTTAGCTATATTTTGTTTATTATTTGAAAATATTCATTTCTCTTTAAATACCTCTTTTGTATTGGCATTCGCATACACTACTATTTTTCCTGGATTGGTAGCTACAGTAGTGTGGTTTAAGCTTGTCAATCACATTGGCGCAGTGAAGGCAGCCACTTATCATTTTTTAAACCCGTTCTTTGGGGTTTTAATTGCATGGCTGTTTTTAAATGAAAGCATTAGCTACATGGACGGCCTAGGGGTGGTCGTCATAACTGTGGGTATATATCTGGTTCAGAACTCTAAGCGGAAACTTTAATAGATACACTTAAGAATTATGGAATAATTTGGTTTAAGGTTTCACTGGGTCGCATAATTTTTCGAACCTTGATTGGATCTGTATGGTAATAACCTCCTAGATCAACCTCTTTTCCTTGTGGGGCCATTAACTCTTCAACGATCGTGTTCTCATTTTCTTCAAGGGATTTTGCTATTTTTTCAAAATGGCTGGAAATTTCTAAATTTTGGGTTTGCTTGGCAAGAGCTCTTGCCCAATAAAGTGAAAAGTAAAAATGACTAGTTCGATTGTCTTCTTCACCCACTTTCCTTGAAGGCGATTTGTTTTTATCAAGAAGCTCTTGCGTAGCAGTTTCGACCGCTTTACCTAGGATGGCTGCTTTTGGATTATCGTTAGTTTTAGCCAGAAAGTTTAGGCTTTCACCTAGAGCGCAAAACTCACCTAGACTATCCCAGCGTAAGTGGTTTTCTTCCTTCAATTGTTGGACATGTTTAGGTGCTGACCCACCAGCGCCAGTTTCAAATAGGCCACCACCACTCAACAACTTTACTACTGAAAGCATTTTTGCAGAGGTCCCTAGCTCCAATATGGGAAACAAATCAGTTAAATAGTCCCTTAAGACATTACCCGTTATGGCTATACTGTCTTGACCGAGTCTTATAGTTTCTAATGTAATGCGGGTTGCTTCTCGTGGTGCCATAATTAAAAAGTTTTGAGTTAAACCCTCGCCTTTCAGTGCAAATTTCACGTATTTAATTAGCTCAGCATCATGTGGTCTATTTTCATCTAACCAAAAAATAGATTGTGAGCCAGTTTCTTTTTGCCGTGTAATGGCAAGATTAATCCAGTCGATGATTGGTGCCTTTTTCGCAGTTGATGATCTCCAAATGTCACCAGCTTTTACTTTGTGTTGATGGAGTATCTCGTCATTCTCGAGAACATAACGCACCACACCGTTTTTCTTGATTTCAAACGTAGTCGGGTGTGAACCATATTCCTCGGCTTTTTGTGCCATTAGTCCAACGTTCGCTACTGCACCAGAGGTTTTGGGATCAAGGGCTCCTGTTTCCTTAAAATACTTGATTGTTTCATCATAAATAGGAGCATAGGAGCTATCTGGGATAACACATTTCGTGTCTGAAGGGTTACCATCTGGCCCCCACCCCTTACCTCCCGCCCTAATAAGCGCAGGCATTGAAGCGTCTATAATAACGTCCGATGGAACGTGAAGGTTTGTTATGCCACGCTCACTATCGACCATATACAGCTTGGGCCCATTATTCATTTCAGCCTCAAAGTCCCTGAGCATCTCTGGTTCGCTGGCAATTTTTTCCAAAACATCACCGAGACCCAAATTTGGATTTGCTCCAATTCTCTCAAGAGAAGTATTATGTTTTTGAAATGATTTTTCGAAAAACGACGTTACAGCATGTCCGAATATAATTGGGTCAGAAACCTTCATCATGGTTGCTTTAAGATGCACAGAATACAGAAGATTCTGATTTTTTGCTTCTACTATTTGCGTTTTTAAGAATAGCTGCAAGGCTTCTGAGCTCATGAAGGTTGCGTCTACTACGGTACCCTCTTCCAGATGGATATTATCCTTCAATACATTCACTGTGCCGTCATCAGCAATAAACTCTATTTTTGAGTTTCCTGTTTGGCTAGAAGTTATAGTTGCGGATTTTTCGTTAGAATAAAAATCACCTCCAGTCATGAAAGATACATGAGTTTTGCTGTCACTAGACCAAGTACCCATAGAGTGAGGATTTGCCATTGCATAGTTTTTAACAGCTCTTGCAGCCCTTCTGTCTGAATTCCCCTCACGCAAAACAGGGTTAACAGCAGATCCTTTAATAGCGTCATAGCGAGCTTGAATTTCTTTTTCTTCATTTGTTTTTGGCGCTTCCGGATAGTTTGGTAGTTTATAACCTTGATCCTGCAGTTCGCTTATAGCTGATAAAAGTTGTGGCAAAGATGCTGAAATGTTTGGTAGTTTTATTACATTAGCAGTTTTGGTTTTAACTATATTTCCAAGACTGGCTAAGTCATCAGATTGGCGCTGTTTTTCTGTAAGCTGTTCCGGGAAAGCAGAAATTATTCTGCCTGCTAGTGATATATCCTTGGTTCCAACATGAACCCCTGCAGCTTTGGAAAAAAACCGTATTACAGGCAGAAGTGAGGCGCTTGCAAGCTCTGGAGCTTCGTCTACAATTGTATACAATATATCAGGGTTAGTTGTATTAGCCATATTTTTTATTTCCAAACTAGCTGTGAGTAAGAATTGGCGCCCTTTTAAACAGTTAAGTCAAAAAGGCCAACCTAGGTTTAGATTTGTCTTATTATATCGAAATTTATATTTCAATTGCTTTGATAGATTTTCCCGCAACATAACCCAAGCTTATGGCTGTCAATAAACCATTGCCGGAAAGGTAACCCGCAACGTCTGGGCCAGAGACCCCACACGCAGCGCCACCACAGGCATAAAGCCCCTGAATAACTGAACCATTTTTTTGAATGACCCGCGCTTGACTGTCTATTAAAAGACCTCCTTGCGTATGAAATAAGGCCCCTGTAACCTTGACTGCATAGTAGGGTGGCTGCAGACGGTTTTTAGAGTTAAATTTACGTCCAAATGTGTCTACTGTGTTTTGTTCGGCAAGAGCATCAATTTCTAGCATTGTTTCACATAATGAGCCTATGCTTATATTAAGCTTACCAGCCAAATCTTCTATAGTATGTGCTGAGATAATAGCATTGGCTTTTTCTGCTTTACGAAAATCTTCAAATTTTCGACCAAGCGAACATAGCCTTTCATCAAAAATATTAAAAGCTATCTTATCCGGTTGCGAAAGAACATTAACGGCCTGCTCGGAATAACCCTTATGCTCATTGGAAAATCTTTTTCCATTTGTATTTACTTGAATACCGCCTTCCATCATCAGTGCCCAGGTAACTAAAATGCCATGTGGATGTGCTACGGATCCATGTCCCTGATAACCTGATAGATGATGGACCTTGGCATCAAGTTGTCGACCCCAAATAACAGCCTCACCTTGGTTGCCAGCATGCCCAAAATAAATAGCATTTTTCATTTCAGGAATATTTTCAGATATCAATTCAGAATTTCCACCATAACCATTACAAGCCAAGATCGTTGTTTTTGATGATATTGCCTCAGTTGAACCGTCCGGTCTCTCTCCAATTGCACCCAAAATTTTTCCACTATTTGATTTGACTAAATTTACTATTTTTAGATTGCAACTGACATAAATATCGAGTTCTGAAACAGCTCTTTCCAAATAGTTAATCAATGCTTCGCCAGTAACTTCTGGAACAGCATGCATACGAAAATTAGTATGGCTTGGATATAGAAAATCGTCTAAAATATGAAATGGAATTCCATGCTTTGCTTCAAGCCAGTCAAGGGCAAAAGTAATATTTTCAACGCAAAGATTAACATGATTAGGGTCAGCAGAGTTACCATTTTTTTCCATTATGTCTGCATAGAACGTATTTTTCGTGTCGCTTATATTTTGTCTTTTTTGAGCATTTGTTTCTGCAGCTGGGATTAATCCAGATGATAAAGCTGTAGATCCGGCAAGTCGGGTTTCTCGCTCTGCAACTAAAACTACGGCGCCATCCTGCGACGCTGCCAAAGCGGCAGTTAGGCCTGCAGCCCCACCACCAATGATTAAACAGTCAACTTCTGTGTCAGCTGAAAAGCTGTCATTTACTAGTACGTCAGTCAAAATTAATTTCCGTTTATTAGAGAAATAGCATCAGCTATTTTCATTACCTCTCCTACTGTTTTAAGTGACTGAATAGCTAAATCATGGGTATCTTTTGAAAATGCTGCGCATCCGTCTTCCAAAGTTATAGTATGAAAATCTCTGACGTGTGCATCGCGAACCGTTGATGCCACGCCACCATTTGTTACAATTCCACATACGAATAATGTTTTAATGCCAGCCTTTGATAGTGAGTATTCCATCCTTGTTTGATAAAATGCGGAATATGCAATTTTCTCTACAGTTATGTCTGCTGGTTGAAGACTGTCGACAAGTGAGTTTCCCCATGAAGCTGGCGAGAAATCACCTTTTCCCAAGAAGGGTCTTAGTTTTTTTAGATGATGCGATATGAACGGTTCACCGTTTTTGCCCGGCACAAGCGTAAACTGTGTTGAAATGATCCATCCCCCTGCCTCTCTAATAGCATTCAGCAAGGGCAAAATACGAGATGGCAAGGCGGCAATTTCTGGGCTGGTTTGTCCCGCTCTTCCGTAGGCACCTTTTGGATCCAGAAAATCATTTTGTAAGTCAACAATTAAAACAGCAGTCGTTTCTGGATCAAAAAACATTTTACGATACCTCTTCGCTCAAAATTATATTACCATAGCCATCTACTTTTGCATTCATTTTGGGCTCAATAAAAATTGTCGCATCAGGTTGTGTAAGCAATGCGGGACCTGAAATTATGGAATCATTAGGCAAAAGTAGGCGATCGAAAATTTTAGCCTCATGCCAGGCACCGTTCGAATAAATTTTCTGCTTTGATATCACGCAATCACTAGTTTCTTTTGCTCGTTCCCCTTTGGCAAAAATAGATAAATCAATGTCTGGCCGCACACCAATCATAGATACTCTTAGGTTCAGAACCCTGATGCTTATTCCTTCTAGTGGCCTGCTGTAGGCGCGCGCGTAACTTTCTAAAAAGGCTTCTTTTATATTATGCGTCGTTAATTTCATTAAGTTATCTGGAACAGGTACTGCAACAGAATGTGTCTGTCCCAAATACAACATATCCAATTCAATGATCCGCTCTTTTTTGATCAGAGGTGCTTTAGACCGATCAATAACCTTCTCTGAATCAATTGTGATTTCTTCAATATTTTTTGCCAGATTATCACAATCCAAATCTTCTAAAGAAATGTTCAATGTTCTTACTTCATCGTGACGCAGATCGGACATAATGCATCCAAGAGCAGAATTTACTCCAGGATAACGGGGCACTATAGAAGCTGATAGGCCAATATCTTTCATAAGAGCACCCGCGTGCAGAGCTCCTCCTCCTCCGAAAGGCATTAAGGCAAATTTCTTAGGATCATATCCCCGCTCTATTGAGATTAATCTAATAGCACCACTCATTTTTGCATTTGCAACTTTAATTATTGCTTCAGCCGCATCATGAATAGAAAGGTTCAGTTTTTTTGCAATGTGATTATCAACCGCCTGAGTTGCTGCATCGTAGTCGAGTGATTTTTGCTTACCACCGATTGGGTTTCTTGCATCAATTCTTCCTAATACTAAATTAGCATCGGTAACGGTAGGGCGATCATTTCCTAAACCATAGCACGCTGGACCAGGATCTGAGCCTGCAGATTCAGGACCAATTTCAAGAAGTCCGGTTGAGTCTATGTGAGCTATAGAACCGCCACCTGCCCCTATAGTGGTCATTTCGATCATAGGTGTTCTTATGGTCATCCCAAAGTCAATATTGGCTTGTGATGTGAGCATATTTTGATTGTTGGCTATCAGAGAAATATCAAATGATGTTCCGCCCATGTCTCCCGTTATGATATTTTCAAAACCTGCTGCCTTAGCAATTTGACGCGCAGCAACAACGCCTGCTGCTGGTCCAGATAGAGCCGTTCTAATGGGAAGCGATTTTGCTGTCTCAACAGACATCACACCACCATTAGATTGTACGATTAAAATTTCAGACTTCTTTTTTTCCTGCGATATTCTAGTCTCCAGCCGCTCAAGATAATTAGCCACTGGTGGTTGCAAATATGCGTTCAGGGCTGCAGTAGAGCAACGCTCAAACTCTCTAATTTCGGGTAAAATTTCAGTAGCTATACTGACATGTTTATTGGGCCAGATAGATCGAAGAACTTTTGCTGCACGTTTTTCGTTCTCTGGGTTAGCATAGCCATTGATGAAAAATAAGCATACAGCAGAACACCCATTTTCAAGCAAAGTTTTCGCACAACTTTCAATCTCTTTTTCATTAATCGAAACTCTTATAGATCCATCTGCTAAAGTTCTCTCACTAACCTCTAATCTATTTTTTCGTTCAACAACTGGGGTAAATGTTCCCCAAAGACCCCAAGTTTTAGGGCGATCGCGGCGACGCATTTCCAAAACGTCACGGAAACCTCTGGTTGTGATAATTCCAGTTTTTGCGCCCTTTCTCTCTAGAAGGGCATTGGTTGCCACTGTGGTCCCATGAATAATAGTAGAAACGAGTGATAAATCGTTTGTAGCCTTAAGAATACCTTCTAAGAAACCCTTAGATTGGTCTTCTTTTGTAGACGGAGTTTTGGCAACAGAAACACGCCCCGTTTCTTCTTCAAAGGCTAAAATATCAGTAAATGTTCCCCCGACATCTACACCAATGACAATTTTCTCAGTCATCTATTGTCTCCGTTACGTAGCCTTGCTCTAGGTCGTAATTTAATTTTTCTAAAGCTCTCTCGGAACTCTTGCCAAATCCACCACCTCCGGGTGTCTCAAGCCTTACACGCTGACCCTTTTTTAATTTAATGCCAGTAATTTTTGATTTTAGGGGTGGAGATAATTGTTTTTCTGGAGGATCATCCGCTTCATATCCAAAATAGAATTGGTTCAAGGCTCCTTCTTCGCCCTCTATAACTCCTTTTGGGGCAAATTTTCCGCGTTCTCCAAACAGAAAAGCGTTAGCCTCTTCCTCAAGCAACTCTATTTCGTAAATTGCTCCCAAGCCGCCTCTATGCTTTCCTTTTCCACCTGAGTTAGGTCTTAGAGCCCACTTGGTAAATTGAACTGGATAAGCTGCTTCAAGAATTTCAAGTGGTGGTATGGTTGCAGTAGAAATAGGGGCGTTACCATGATTTAAGCCGTCACCTTCCGGGTGACCACCGTGACCACCGCCAAAGAATGAAAACATGACCCATCTACTTCCATTTTTACGATATCCAGAAAGAGATAATGCATTGATTGTTCCATACGCACAGCCGTTAATCTTATCGCTTGCTGAATTTTGAAAAGCCTGAAACATCACGTCTATCAACCGTAAAATTGTTTCAGTGTACCCACCAACTGGCTTTGGCGCTCTAACGTTTAAAAAGCTGTCTTCAGGTATGATAAACTCAACAGGCTTTAATACTCCAGCATTTGCGGGAACATCTGTGAAGATATGTTTCAAAGCTACATAAGTTGCTGCAATTGTTGTTGATTTCGAAATATTGACCGGTCCATCGCATGCGTTACTAGACCTACTAAAGTCAATGATCATTTTATCATCTTTTATGGTCAGATCGATTGCAAGGGTTAAGGGATTGTCTGTAACACCGTCATTATCAAGATAATCTTCGACGGAAATTGTTTCGTTTGGCAATGCGCTTATGTGTTGCCGCATCATTTTTTCTGCTCTTTCGCGTAGTTCCTTTAACGCATTTGAAATGTTTTCCTCTGTATATTCATCTAAAAGCGAATGTAATCGCTCCTCACCTAAATCAAGAGCGTTTATTTGACCGTTTAAATCTCCATATAGTGAGTTAGGCAGTCGTGAATTAGCAGATAGAATATTAACTATATCCTGATTAATTTCGCCTTCTTTAAATAATTTTACAGGCGGAATTAATATCCCTTCTTGGAAGCTTTCGGTTGCCTCAGGATTATAATTCCCAGGCACATTTCCACCAACATCGTGCCAGTGACCTACAGAGGCGATGTAACAAAAAACTGAACCATTTCTAAATATAGGTTTAACTAGCCGAAAATCAGAAAGGTGAGTGCCTCCGTCATAGGGGTCATTAAATATATAAACATCCCCTTCTTTAAGCCTGTCTCCTGAAGAGACCTTTTCTATTACAGCCTTAACAGCAAATGCCATAACGCCAACAAAAATGGGCAAACCGGATTTTCCTTGGATTAAAGTTTCGCCTGTCTGGCCATCATAAATACCGTGGCTGGCATCATGCGCCTCGGCAATTATAGGGTTGAAAGCAGAACGAAACAGAGTAGCGTCCATTTCGTCAGCAATCTGCTCTAGTCTGCCCTTAAGAATAGCAAGCGTGACCGTGTCCATATTAAACCCAAAAAGCCATTAAAGGTTTCATTCGTATTTTTTCCCTATTTTTAAAAGTTCTGGCGTTCCTATAACCGAATTAAGACTATCAAAATTATGCATTTTTTTAGAAAACTCTGAGTTACTGCCGTTTTTTAATAAACCTGCATAATACTCTTGTAATTGAAAAGTGGCTGCTCTGACTGCACCCCCAGGAAATATAACGATATTAAAACCGAGGCTTTTGAGATCATTGGCAGTTTTTACAGGCGTCTTTCCGCCTTCGACCATATTTGCTAAAAGAGGAATATTAAGATCGAACGATTTTCGAATTAGTTTCAATTCATCAACTGAACGTGGCGCTTCTATAAAAAGAACATCGGCCCCTGCTTCATGGTAGGCATGTGCTCTATCAATCGCTTCCTGCAAACCCTCAACAGCTCGAGCATCGGTTCTCGCAATAATTAAAGTATCACTGGTCTTTCTGGAATCCACAGCAGCTTTTACTTTGCCAACCATTTCATCTTTTTTTATCAAAACTTTTCCGTCGAGATGACCGCAGCGCTTGGGAAATGACTGATCTTCTATTTGGATAGCTGCGGCACCGGCCCGCTCAAAGCTACGGATGGTCCTTTGGACATTTAAGGCATTACCAAATCCTGTATCTGCATCAACGATAATGGGAATTTTTATCCTATCAGTTACAGCGGCAAGGGTATCATGCACTTCGGAAACTGAAACAAGTCCTATGTCTGATCTTCCAAACCTAGTATATGCTATACTAGCTCCTGAAAGGTAAGCGGCTTTGGCTCCAGACTGTTCCGCAATAAGTCCAGAAAGAGCATCATAGATACCAGGAGCTAAAAGCGTTTCTGTTTTAATAATAGATTTTAGCATAACAAGGCCTTACTTTTCATCAAAACGTTTTTCAAGATGAGGAACCAAACCTCCGTCATTTATGAGTTCCTGCAAGAAGGTTGGTAAAGGTTCTAAATTTATATGGATACCAGAACCCTCTAAAAAAAGGATGCTATTTTCAAAATCAAAGACTACAGATGAGCCGTCAACAAATTCTTTGGGTAATTGACTATCTTTAGGCAGCAAAAAGGCTGGCAAACCTAGATTAATTGCATTGCGATAAAAAATACCTGCAAAACTTTTAGCGATAATACAGGATATGCCAAGAAATTTTAAAACTTCCGCTGCCTGTTCTCTAGAAGACCCTACCCCCATATTGTCACCAGCTAATAATACATCACCTTTTTTTACTTTGGATGCAAATTCTGGACGCACAGCTTCTAGGCAATGTTGTGATAGTTTGGCCAATGGCGATTTCATGTAAAAACCTGGCGCCAAAACGTCGGTGTTTATAGTTTCCTCAAAAAGCCAAAGCCTACTCATCTAGTTTACCATTAGCTCTCTAGGATCTGTCATTTTTCCTACAACCGCAGAGGCTGCAACTGTGTAAGGTGAAGCCAGGTAAACCTCCGAAGTTGGGGCTCCCATTCGGCCTTGGAAATTTCTTGCCGTTGAGGAGAGACACACCTGTCCTTCTGCTAGCCTGTCCTTTCCATAACCTGCACAAATGCCGCAAGAATTTGGCAGAAATTCTGCACCGGCGTCTTGCAAAATTTTAAGTATTCCATCTTCTAAAGCTTGCTTTTCATCCTTTAAGCTAGCGGGCGCTACTTTAAGAGAGATACCTGAAGCAATTTTTCGTCCTTTTAAAACTGACGCAGCAGCAGCCAAATCTACATATTTAGCTCCAGTACAGGCACCAATGTAAGCAACATCAAAAACTGTATTCGCAAACTCATTTGCATTTTCAGAATTTTCAGGTGAGTGCGGTGCAGCAATTTGGGGTGATAGCGTTGATGCATCAAACTCATTAATGCTAGTATCAGAAGTGGGCTCATCTAAACGAAAACTCTTCCAGTTTTCAGGAACTGTTCCACCAGAGTTCTTTATGTAGTCAATAGTTTTATCGTCTGGAGCTATTAATCCAGTTTGTGCACCGAGTTCGGCAGCCATATTTGATAAAGTCATACGATCCTGAATTGAGAGATCATAAATAGCTTCTCCAATATATTGAATAGCCTGATATTCTCCGCCACCCATCCCAATTTTGCGGCAAGTTGCGAGCATCATATCTTTGGCAGTTACAAGATTGTTAAGTTTTCCTTTCCATTTTATAAAAATGGTTTTTGGGACTTTTAACCAAATCTCTCCAGTTGCCAAAACGCCAGCCATCTCAGTGGCTCCAATACCAAACATATAGGCTCCGAATGCACCCCCAGTTGGAGAGTGACTATCGCCCCCTACGCAAAACATTCCGGGTTTGAGATGCCCTTTTTCTGGAACAACCACGTGACAAATACCCTGCTGGTCATAAAAATTTTGTATATCTTGATCAAGAACCCATTTTTTGGTTAACTCTTGGATCGCCCGTGTCTCTTCACTTTCAATCGGTACATAGTGATCTGTTACGACTACAACCTTTTCATTATTCCAAACTTTCCGATTAAGTTTTTCTAAAATAGGTTTAACCCGCCGCGGCCCACCAGAGTCATGGATCATAGCTAAATCGACAGAACAAACAACAACCTCACCTTGTTCTACTTTTGATCTATTACAGGCGTTCGCAATTATTTTTTGGGCAAGTGTAATCATTGCGTAAACCTAGCACAAAAACATCCAATGGAAATATCTTTCCATTAACTGAAAGTTGGTACAAAACTAAGAAAACATTTTATGCTCATATGTGGAGATCAAAAATGCCAATGATTGAATGTACTTTAATTAAGGGTTACGCAGAAAAAACACGTAAATTACTAGCAGAACGAGTGACAGACGCGGCTTCTTCAACTATTGGAGCGCATCCTGATCAAGTAATAGTAACTATAAAGGAAGTACTTGCCACTAATTACATGCGCGGCCGAGTAAATAGAAAGCCTGCTGCAGCTCCTATTGAGCCAGAGTTTATTGTTAGAGAGTATTTAAGTGCAATGGAAAAAAGAGACCTGGAGACAGCGAAGCAGTATCTATCAGATGATTTCACCATGGTCTTTCCTGGGGGAGCAAGCTTTAAAAAAATTGAAGATTTGATTTCTTGGTCTGGTAAAAGATACAGAAATGTAAAAAAATCATTTGAAAACTTTGACACCTCATTCAAAGGGCTGAACGCCACTGTCTTTTGTAATGGTTATTTAGAGGGTACATGGTTAAATGGAGAAATCTTTTCCAAAATTCGCTTTATTGATCGCTTTAGTGTTTCCGATATGAAAATTACTTCACAGAATGTTTGGAATGATATGGGAGAAAGATTGCGTTAAAGAGCTTTTAGCCTAAGAAGAGCTATTTTATGAACTTCTGTCAGGGCTGTTTCGAATTCCTTTTGACTGTCATTATTAATTCGCTCTTTAAATGAAGTTAATATCTCAGACCGAGTAAGATCTCTTACAGCTATTATAAAAGGGTGGCCAAATTTTTTTGTGTATTCAAAGTTTAATTTACTGAAGTCAGCAAATTCTTCTTTTGAACATTGATCAAGTCCAGCGCTGGCTTGTTCAGAGGTAGAATCTTTTGTTAAATTGCCTGAAATAGCGAGCTTACCTGCTAGTTCTGGATGAGCCTGAAGAAGGCTGAGTTTCATCTCTTCACTTGATGCGTCTACAATTTTCTTCATTCGTTTTGCTAAAAAACCAACATCATTATCTTGAGATGTAATTCCTTGTGAAAATAAGATTTCGGCAACCCAAGGAGAGTGTTCGTATATACTCCCTAATAAATCTATAATTCCAGCTTGATTTAATTTTTCTAAAACCATTTTACAATCTGTTACGAATTTAATTTGGAAAACGATAGTACAAAATGTACACTAGTTTTGAATAATTTGTTTTGCAAAATAAATTATAAGGAATTGAAACAGGAGTTCGCTATGGGCCGCCTTACAACCCATGTTTTAGACACTGCTCGCGGTGCGCCAGCAGCCAATTTGGCGATAGATCTCTACAAAATTACTGGGAACACTGAGCAGAAGTTAAAATCAGTTTCAACCAATAGTGATGGTAGGTGTGACAAACCCCTTTTAGAGGGGGATTCATTTAGCCCCGGAAAATATAAGCTTATTTTTCACGCAGCTCCATATTTGGAAGAAAAGGGTGATGTTTTGCCGAAAACACCATTTCTAGATCAGGTAGTTATTGCTTTTGGAATTGATGACGCTGAACAGCATTATCATGTCCCATTATTGCTCTCAGCATATGGATACTCTACCTATCGTGGGAGTTGATGGTGGTGACGTGAGAAATTATCTTACTTTTATTTTGAATGGGAAAACCCAGAGGGTCGATAATATCGCCGGTGATATGACTCTATTGAAATGGTTAAGAAACCAAAAAAGCTTAGTAGGGTCTAAAGAGGGTTGTGCTGAAGGTGACTGCGGAGCGTGTACGGTTGCAATAGTTAAAACTGATGATTCTGGAAATTTAACTTGGCGGTCCGTAAATGCATGTATTGTTTTTATGGGTATGCTTGAAGGTTGTGCAGTCATTACTGTTGAGGGCTTAAATGGACCTGACAGTGAATTGCATCCCTGTCAAAAAGCGCTGATAGACTTTCACGGATCGCAATGTGGGTTTTGTACGCCTGGTTTTGTTATGTCACTATTTACAGCTTGGTCAAACAAACACGGTTTGATGGCAGAAGATATAGACGATACTTTGGCGGGAAATTTATGTAGGTGCACAGGCTACAGGCCAATTGTCGAAGCCGGGCTTTCACTGAAAAATGCAAAACAACCTCAGTGGGAGTTGGATCGCAATGAAATTCTTAAAAAAGAACTTTTTAAAATAAAGAGCTCAGAGCCAGTTGAAATTACAGATGGAAAAAATTCATTTTCTGTACCTACTAATCACGAAGATTTTTCAAAAACCTATGCAGATCAACCTTCCTCTACCATAGTGTCTGGTGCTACAGATATTGGTCTTTGGGTGACAAAGCAAAATCGGAACTTACCAAGCATGATTTGGACTGGTCGAGTTGAAGAATTCAGCAAAATCGACCAGCAAGAGGATTTCATAATTATTCGACCCGCAGTAACCCATCAGGAAGCTATGGAAAAGTTAGGTAGTAAATGGCCAACAATTAACGCTTTATGGAAGCGTTTTGGATCAGTGCAGGTGCGAAATTCTGGGACGGTTTGTGGGAACCTCGCTAACGGATCTCCGATTGGTGATTTGCCCCCTGCTTTGATAGCACTGGGATCTTTAATTGAGCTTACAAATAGAAATAAAAAGCGAAAACTACCTTTAGAAGAATTTTTTATTGAATATGGAAGACAGGACCGTCATGCCGGCGAATATGTCTCTGGAATATTTGTGCCAAATAAATCAGGGAATAATTTTCGATGTTATAAATTATCTAAGCGATTTGATCAGGACATTTCTGCTGTTATGATGGGTGCAAATCTCAGTGTGGAAAAAACCAAGATAACCAAGGCTACAATTTGTTTTGGCGGTATGGCCGGCACCCCAAAGAGAGCAACGGAAGTGGAAAAAGCTCTTTTGGACCAACCTTTCGAGCCGCAGTCTTTTATAAAGGCATCAAAAAATATAAATAAGGATTTTGACCCTTTAACGGATGTTCGCGGCAGTGCAGACTATAGACGTAAAGCGGCGCAAAATTTGGTGATAAAATATGGGTATGAACTGACGGGTTCATTCGTTCCTAATTTGGCGGACCGCAACCAAGTTGAGAATTTGGTGAGTTGAATGAAAGATACAGAAGGATCAGCAAAAGAAGGCATAGTTCACAAGGCTATTCGACATGATAGTGCCCATAAGCATGTAAGTGGCGCTGCTAAATATGTAGATGATATAGCTGTTCCGCCGAATACTCTTGAGATCTTATTGGGGCAAAGCAAATTTGCACATGCAAAAATTTTAAGTATGGATTTATCCCAGGTTGAAAACTTTCCAGGTGTTATAAAAGTTTTAACTGCAGCAGATATACCAGGAACAAATGATTGTAGTCCTTTCGCGGGTGATGACCCAATATTTGCTGAAAATTTAGTAAGTTACTTAGGACAGTCTGTATTTGCGGTTGTTGCCGAAGATATCAAAACCGCTCGTAATGCCATTGAGCTAGCCGACATCAAGTATGAAGAACTTCCGGCTGTAATAACTATTGATCAGGCATTAGAGACAGGAAATGTTTTAGGACCGCCGGCTGTAATTGAATGTGGAAAGGTAGATCAAGCATTAGCAAAAAGTAAAAACAAGCTTGAGGGCGAAATTATATTAGGCGGCCAGGAACATTTTTATCTTGAAGGCCAAGCGGCCTTTGCTGTTGCCGGCGAAGATACTGACATTGTTGTTCATTGCTCGACCCAGCATCCAACAGAAATTCAGCATAAAGTTGCAATGGCGCTGGGGTTATCCAATCACGATGTTACAGTAATAACGCGTAGAATGGGGGGTGGATTTGGCGGAAAAGAGAGCCAAGGCAATCTACCAGCTATAGTCGCTGCACTTGCGGCAAAACTAACAAGTAGACCGGCTAAATTAATTTATGATCGAGATGACGACTTTATTTTAACGGGAAAACGGCATGATTTTCAAATATCCTATAAAGTAGGTTTTGAAGATAATGGGTTAATCAACAGTGTGATTGTCGATCAGGCAATGCGTTGTGGAATGTCTTGGGATTTATCCGAGGCTATCGCTGCCCGTGCTATGTGCCATGCTGAAAATTCTTATTTTATAAAGAATATGAGAATTACATCCCATCGTCTTAAGACTAACACTCAATCCAATACTGCTTTTAGAGGTTTTGGAGGTCCGCAGGGAATTGTTGGTATGGAGCGGGTCATCGACCATGTGGCGCATCATCTGAATGTTGATCCCCTTCTGGTTCGGGAAAGAAATTTTTATCCCCACAAGACCTCTGCCACACATGGGATAACTCCATACGGACAAACCGTTCACGACTGTATAATCCAAGACATTATTTCTGAATTGAAGAAAACAAGTAATTACGTTGATCGTCGAAAAGATATCGAAAAATTCAATAAAAATAGTGAGTTTTTAAAACGAGGGATCTCTCTTACTCCTGTAAAGTTTGGGATTTCTTTCAATGCAAGCTTTTTGAACCAAGCAGGTGCACTGCTGCATGTTTACAATGATGGTTCCGTTTATCTTAATCACGGCGGAACAGAAATGGGCCAAGGGCTGAATACCAAAATTGCCCAGATAGTAGCCAATGAATTTCAGCTACCCTTAGGCACAATTAAAATTACTGCCACGTCGACGGGAAAAGTTCCTAATACATCTGCTACGGCTGCTTCCTCTGGAAGCGATCTAAATGGGATGGCAGCAAAAAATGCAGCAGAAAAAATTAAGTCCAGAATGACTGAATATCTTGCAGCTGAGGCTCAAATTAAGCCTGAAGCGATAGCTTTTGAGGATGGAATGGTAATAGTTGGAGCCAACAGTTACGATTTTGCAGAGGCTGTGAAGCGTTGTTATATGGGAAGGATTTCTTTATCTGCGACGGGTTTTTATTCCACTCCAAAAGTCCATTGGGACCCCAAAACATTTAAAGGCCGACCGTTTTACTATTTTGCT
This sequence comes from Paracoccaceae bacterium, assembly GCA_003332035.1. Classification (GTDB taxonomy): domain Bacteria; phylum Pseudomonadota; class Alphaproteobacteria; order Rhodobacterales; family Rhodobacteraceae; genus Salinivivens. The sequence continues at coordinate 5,498 of QOQI01000001.1, read as the reverse complement.
TATGGTGCTGCATGTAGTGAAGTTGCGCTCGATTTGTTAACGGGTGAGAACAGAATTTTACGCACTGACATCTTACATGATGTTGGCCGCTCACTAAACCCAGCAATAGATATTGGACAAATAGAGGGCGGCTATGTTCAGGGCGCAGGGTGGTTAACTACTGAGGAGCTTGTTTGGGATAGTAAAGGTAAACTTCTAACTCATGCTCCATCAACTTACAAAATTCCAGCTTGCTCAGATAGACCCCTAGATTTTAGGGTTAAACTTTTCTCTGAAGGAGAAAACTGTGAAGAGACAATTCATAGGTCAAAAGCTGTTGGTGAGCCCCCGCTTATGCTAGGAACCAGCGTTTTAATGGCTTTATCACATGCGTTACAATCGGTGAATGGTCGGCGTAGTTATCCAAACTTAAATGCGCCAGCAACACCTGAAAGGCTTTTGATGCAATCTGTAGAACTTGATCAAGCTAATGTTTGAATGCGCAGAATTATGCATAAGTCTTTGATTAATCCAAATGGAAATTGGATAGCCGCTGCAAATCATTTGATTGGTGATGAGAAAGCATTAGCCCACGCTATAATTATTTCAGTTCGTGGTTCTGCACCTCGAGAGTTGGGTGCCAATATGCTAATTTCTGAAAATCAAATTTGGAACACAATAGGCGGCGGCTCTCTAGAATTTGAAGTCATGGAGCAAGCTAGAGGATTAATCAAAGAGATTGGCTTAAAAGTAGAAGGCAGCAATAGAAAAGTTTTAAATTTAGCACTTGGCCCAGATATGGGACAATGCTGCGGTGGCAATGTAAAGGTTCTTTTGGAAATTTTAAGTCAGTCAGATATCAAAAAATTGGCAAAGCATTCCCAAAAACTTGTGGCGCTAGAGCACCCATTAAAATCTGGAGCTCCTACGGAAGTTTTGAGAACTGATGATGATAAAAAATTCAGACCATTTTTAAAAAAAGAAAGTTTTGTTCTTCCAACAGCTAAAAAACTTGATCCTTTATTTATTTACGGTGCTGGCCACGTTGGCAGGGCATTGGTAAAAATAATAGAACATACGGATTTTGATATTCACTGGATAGATATTGATGAGAAACGATTTCCAGAAGGATCAACATCTACTTTTTCTAAAGTGATTGCTTTAGATCCGGCTCTAATTGCATCTCACGCCCCCAGTAATGCTTATCATGTGATAATAACCCATTCACACCCTTTGGATGAAGCCATCTGTTTCGCGTTATTATCAAAAGATCAATTTCGGTTTTGTGGATTGATAGGATCTAAAACGAAGAATTCTCGATTTAGAAGCCGACTGTCAAAAATGGGTATTAAAGATGAACAATTAAAAAAATTGACCTGTCCCATTGGCATAGATGAAATTAACTCCAAACAACCGGTAAAGGTTGCTATTTCGATTGCTGCTCAGCTTTCAATATGGCAGGAAACAAACGGGATAAGGATAGGATGAATAATGTTTGATTATTTTTGGTTGTGGTCCGAAATGATCGTTCGTTGGGTACACGTGATTGCGGGCGTTGCATGGATTGGCTCCTCCTTTTATTTTATTGCGCTGGATTTGAGTTTAAAGCCTGGAAAAGAATTACCCAAAGAAGCTAATGGCCAGGCCTGGCAAGTACATGGCGGTGGTTTTTATAACATGGTCAAATATCTGGTCGCTCCTAGCAAAATGCCTGACGAGTTGACTTGGTTTAAGTGGGAGGCTTATAGCACTTGGATTTCGGGTATGGCCTTAATGTCTCTAGTGTATTACGGCTCCACTAGTCTTTATATGATTGATTTAGAAGTTCTTGATATTACACAAGGGCAAGCAGTTCTACTAAGCTTGGGTGGTATTTTAGTTGGGTGGGTGGTTTATGATGGTTTATGCCGCAGTCCACTTGGAAGAAATGACCTGATTTTGGCTCTGTCCGGACTGATTTTTCTTATAATATTATCTTACATTTATACGCAAATTTTTTCTCATCGGGGCGCTTTTATGCAAATGGGTATTTCGATTGGAACAATGATGGTTGCTAACGTTGCAATGGTTATAATCCCTGGTCAGAAAAAAGTTGTAAAGGCGCTTAAAGCTGGCGAAGAGCCAAATCCTATTTATGGAGCTAGAGGGAAACAGAGATCTTTACATAACAACTATCTTACGCTTCCAGTTATCTTTGTAATGCTTGGTGTTCATTACCCAATAATTTTTGCCACAGAATATAGCTGGTTAATTCTTGGACTGATTTTGATAATTGGTGCACTGATAAGACATTTTTTCAATACTAAGCACAAAGGATTGCCAGCGCCCTATTGGACTTGGCTAGCGGCTTCTTTTCTCGTCGTTTGCTGTATATCACTATCATATGTCGGAGGGCCAACTAATGAAGATTACGAGATAAGTAACCTTAATATATCAAAAGACGAAGTACATAATTCCGCAGTCGAATTAGTAATAGAGAGATGCAGTGCTTGCCACGCAAAAGAGCCCGTTTGGGATGGTTTAGCTTTTGCGCCCAAGGGGGTTTATCTTGAAACAGAGGCGCAAATTTTGAAAATGGCAAATGAAATTTATTGGCAGTCAGCAGCTTCCTGGGCCATGCCTCCAGGGAACATAATATGGTTGGATGATGAGGAGCGAGCTTTATTGTCTGAATGGCATAAAAAGTTGAAAGATAATTGAGATAAAAATGAACGAATATCCTCGAGATATGGTTGGTTACGGTCAAAAAAGGCCACGGTCGACATGGCCAGATGGCTCGAAAATAGCCGTTCAATTTGTTTTAAATTATGAGGAAGGTGCTGAAAATTCTATTTTGCATGGTGATCCAGCTTCGGAAATTTTTCTATCTGAAATAATTGGTGCGGCTCCATTTGAAGGCGCGCGGCATATGTCCATGGAATCAATTTATGAATATGGCTCAAGGGCAGGCGTGTGGCGTATTTTAGATTTATTCAGATCCAGAAAAGTACCCATAACTTTATTTGCTGTCGCAATGGCAATGCAAAGAAATCCTTCAGTGATTGAGCAAGCACTTAAAGATGGACATGAAATCGCATCACACGGATATAGGTGGATTAATTATCATGGAATGCCAAAGTCGGAAGAACTGGCACACATGGAGAAAGCAATCGATATACATAGAGATATTTGTGGCGAGCGTCCACTGGGATGGTACACAGGTAGAACAAGCGAAAACACACGTGATTTAGTTTCAGAAGAAGGTGGTTTCATTTATGATGCCGATGATTATTCAGATGACCTGCCTTTTTGGAGTGCGCAAACAAAAAAGCCTCATCTGATTGTTCCCTATACTCTTGATACAAATGACATGAGATTTGCGACTGCCCAAGGTTTCAATACTGCTAAGCACTTTTCGGATTATCTGATCGATGCATTTGATACATTATATTCAGAAGGTTCGACCGCACCGAAAATGATGTCAGTTGGGTTACATTGTAGGTTAATTGGGCGCCCAGCAAGGTTCAAAGGGCTTGTGAAGTTTTTAGATTATATACTTTCACATGAAAAAGTTTGGATAGCAAAGCGTATTGATATAGCGAGGCATTGGATTGAGAAATTTCCAAGTCCGGAGTTTGAAACTAATAAATAAATAGTAAGGATTTTTGCATGGAAAAGGAGACTCCTCCCTCGGAAGCAATGGGGTTGGTTAATTTGGCTTCCCCTAGAATGGGTACTGAAATCCACTCAGTAAGTGACGATTTTTTTGCTGAAGCCCCTAGAATGTTACAAGATACAATACCAGTGTTTGTTCCAGATAAATTTGATGATAATGGAAAGTGGATGGATGGCTGGGAGTCTCGTAGACGACGTCAAGGAGGCCATGACTGGTGCATAATAAAATTGGGCGTACCAGGTATAATCAGACTTGTTGATATTAACACTGCGCATTTCACCGGAAATTATCCGCCTGGAGCTATGATCGAGGCGGGGCATTCCGCAGACGGGGATATAAGCAAAGTTGAATGGAAAACACTTGTAGATCAGGTCGATCTAGGTCCTGACTCGCATCACATATTGCCTACAAATACTTTAGGTCCAGTCAATATGGTCAGACTAAATATATATCCAGATGGCGGCGTGGCTCGGCTTAGGCTTTTTGGTGATGTAAATTACGATTGGGAAAATGAAAAAAGTGATATTTGCGAGCTGTCTGCTCTTAAATTGGGTGGATGTATATTAGGATATAATGATGCTCATTACGGTGATGTGAATGCCCTTCTTTCAGAAGGCCGAGGGTTAACAATGGGTGATGGCTGGGAGACACGTAGACGTCGAGAGCCAGGTAATGATTGGATAGTTGTTCAACTGGGCACAACAGGAACTATTGATGAAATAGAAATAGACACCGCACACTTCAAAGGAAATTTTCCTGATATGTGTAGTATTCAAGCTGCTGTGGTTGAAAAGGGCTTTGATCTAAATTTGGCTGAAAAATGGAAAGAAATTTTACCTAAGCAAAAACTATCCGCTGATGCTATTCACACGTTCTCATCGGAAATCATTAAAGATTTTGGCCCAGTAAACGCCATTCGACTGAATATTTACCCAGATGGCGGTGTTTCAAGGTTAAGGGTATTGGGTCGGGTTGAATTGTAAATGGGTCAACAGAAACTAAAAATTAGAACACTATCTCAAAAAAATTTCAGCTCTTACGGTGAGGTTATTGAGCTAAAAGGTGCAGAAGAATTAGTAATTAATCAAGGCACCACCACTCGATTTAATGCACTAGCTTTTGTTGACGTAGGAGAAGAAGGCGGTGTTCCAATAATATCTATCTTTGAGGGCAAACGTCGACCGGATCCAATTAAGCTAGTTTTAATGGAACGGCATCCTTTGGGGTCACAAGCATTTTTTCCATTATCTAATCACGGTTGGATAGTTGTTGTATGTAAGTCAAACAGTTCAGGTGAAAAACCAGATTTAAGTACCATTGAATGTTTTTATGCAAGGGGCGATCAAGGAGTAAGTTACCTAAAAGGTACCTGGCATCATCCATTAATAGTTTTAGAAGCAAGCCAAAAATTTTTGGTTGTTGACAGACAAGGAGATGGGTGCAACCTGAACGAGTTTTCTATTGAAAACTTAGATATCAATATAGGGCCAGATAACTTAATAAACTCTAAGTCTATAGATTAATCAAATCATGGGATAGCGTGTTGTGTTCATGGATAAGTTTTTCCATAGGGATAGTAGTCAATTGCCCTTCACTAACTATTATTTTTCCATTGATGATCGTATAATTTGCCTTCCCTGGACCGCAAAATACTAAAGATGCAACAGGATCCCAATCGCTTCCTGAGAAATCAACATTATTTCTCTTGAAAGCTGTTATGTCAGCAGCATAACCTGGTGCGAGCACACCAATATCATCTCTATTCAAAACGGATGCGCCACCTCTGGTGGCAACCTTTAATGCTTCCCTAGCAGTCATAGAGCTAGCTTTGGAATTTACTCTTTGTAAAAGCATAGTTTGACGG